>DASVPF010000401.1:0-3188 GCA_036382965.1 Thiobacillus sp. | reverse complement strand
TCGGACAAGGCGCGCCAGGAAATCCGCGACAGCCTCTCCCAGCTCACGCCCATCCTCACCAAGCAGAAATACCTGATGAACGACGAGTTCTCCATGCTGGACGTGGCGATCGCCCCGCTGCTGTGGCGCCTCGAACATTACGGCGTAGAACTGCCGAAAGTGGCCGCGCCGGTGCTCAAATACCGCGAACGCCTGTTCAGCCGTCCCGCCTTCATCAGTGCGCTCACCCCCACCGAAAAGGCGCTGCGCAAATAAGAGGCAGGCCAGTGGCGGAGATTTCGACCAAGCCCTATCTGATCCGTGCACTGTACGAATGGTGCACGGATTCGGGCTACACCCCGCAGCTTCTGGTTGCAGTCGACGCCCGCACGCGGGTTCCGCCCGGCTTCGTCAAGGATGGCCAGATCGTGCTGAACATCAGCGCGGGTGCGACCCGTAACCTCACGCTGGACAA
The DNA here is from genome assembly GCA_036382965.1 of Thiobacillus sp. Classification (GTDB taxonomy): domain Bacteria; phylum Pseudomonadota; class Gammaproteobacteria; order Burkholderiales; family Thiobacillaceae; genus Thiobacillus. Next base: position 2,734 of record DASVPF010000401.1, on the reverse strand, counting down.
CGACTGGATCCAGTTCTCCGCGCGCTTCGGCGGCGTCTCCCACGAGATATCGGTTCCGGTCGACCGGGTCGCTGCGATCTTCGCGCGTGAAAACGGCCAGGGTCTGCATTTCGAGCCCGTCGGCACCTCGGAGTCGCCGGAGCCGACGCCACCCGGCGCGCGAGGCGATGCGCCGGCACCGCCCAAGGGCAAACCCTCGCTCAAAGTCGTCAAGTAAACGCTCAATCAGGCGTGCGGCATCGCTATAATGTCGCCCGTCGCCGCTTTAGCTCAGTTGGTAGAGCAACCGCCTTGTAAGCGGTAGGTCGTCAGTTCGATTCCGACAAGCGGCACCACCTACGCAAATAAAAACCCGCATCCGAAAGGCGTGCGGGTTTTTCATTTTGTGTCCGGATACGGCAGGATTGCGACGGCGCGCTACTCGATCCCCAGCCGCTCCAGCCGGTAGCGCAGGCTGCGGAAGGTGACGCCGAGCACGCGGGCGGCGGCGGTCTTGTTGTAGCGTGTCTGCTCCAGCGCTTCGAGAATGGCGGCGCGCTCCATCTGGTCGAGGTAATCCTGCAGCGGATATTTGCTGCCGGGCGCGGCGCTGGCGGCGGGCAGGGCGGGAGCGAGGTTGAGGTCGGCGGCGCGGATGTGCCGGTCTTCGCACAGTGCCAGTGCGCGCTCCAGGGTGTTTTCCAGTTCGCGCACGTTGCCGGGGAAGGCGTAGGCGCACAGCGCTTTTTCGGCGTCGCGATCGAGCTTGACGTCGGCGCCGCCCAGCTTGTCGAGCAGAAAGCGCGCCATCACGGGGGTGTCCTCGACGCGGTCGCGCAGGCTGGGCATGACCAGGTCGATGACGTTCAGCCGGTAATACAAATCCTGGCGGAAGCGTCCGGACTCCACCAGTGCCGACAAATTCTGATGGGTGGCGCTGATGATGCGCACGTCGACGGCTTCTTCAGTGGTGGCGCCGACCTTGCGCACCTTTTTCTCCTGCAAGACACGCAACAGCTTCACCTGCATCGATAGCGGCAGATCGGCCACTTCGTCGAGAAACAGCGTGCCACCGTCGGCCGCCTGGAAGAAGCCGTTGCGATCGGTCTCGGCGCCGGTGAACGCGCCTTTCCTGTAACCGAAGAATTCGCTTTCCATCAGCGTCTCGGGAATCGCGCCGCAGTTGACCGCGACGAAGGGCTTGTCTGCGCGGTTGCCCAGCCGGTGGATCAGCCGTGCCGCGAGTTCCTTGCCGCTGCCGGATTCGCCGGCGATGTGCACCGGCGCCTGGGTACGCGCGAGCTTGGCGACGCGCGCGCGGATATCCTGCATGGCGGCGGACTGGCCGATCAGTTCGCGGGTGGGGTCGCTGGCCTGGGTGGCCTCGGGGATCTTCAGCGCGGATTTGATCAGCGTGCGCAACTGGTCGAGCGCCACCGGTTTGGCCAGGTAATCGAACGCGCCTGCCTTCAGCGCCGCCACCGCATTGCCGGCGTTGCCGTAGGCGGTGATGACCGCGACCGGCACCGGCGCCGGCAGCGCGCTGGCAGCGGCGACGACCTCCAGCCCTTCGCCATCGGTGAGGCGCATGTCGGTGAGGCAGAGATCGTAATGCGTTTGCGCCAGGCGGGTTTTCGCTTCGGCCACGCTGATCGCGCGGTCGGTCTCCAGCCCCATCTTGACCAGGGTTAACTCCATCAGGTCGAGCAGATCGGGCTCGTCGTCCACCAGCAGGATGCGCGGCGCGGTCGCCATTTTCACGCGCTCCCGCGCAGGCTGAGACGGAAGCGCGCGCCGCCCGCGCCGGGCACGTAGGCCAGCGTGGCGTGATTGGCCTCGGCCAGCTCGCGCGCGAGGAAAAGCCCGAGTCCGGTGCCTTGGGCATCGGTGGTGAAAAACGGCTCGAACAGTTTGCTGTGGTGTTGCGGCGGCACTCCCGGTCCGTCGTCCTCGATCTCGAACTGCATGCTGTCGCCCAGCACCCGTGCGCTGAAGCGGATGCTGCCGGCCTGCTTGCGGCTGAAGCGCCAGGCGTTGCGCAGCAGATTCCAGACGATCTGGCGCAGGTGATCGGAGTCGAATTGAAAATGCAGGGCATCGGACATGCTGACTATGACGGCGTCCACCGGGATTTCTTCAGTCTGCCGCAACTCGTCGATCAGGGTGGCCAGCATCGCGGCATCGTAGTCGACCGGGTTGAGGCGATCGCGGCGGTTGAGCGTCAGCACCTCTTCCACCAGGCGGTCGAGCCGCCGGGTGTTGTTTTCGATGATCCCGGTCAGTTTCGCGAGCGCGGGGTCGCGGGCGTCCTCGCGCAGCAGCTGGGCGGCATGGCTGATGGCCGACAGCGGATTGCGGATTTCGTGCGCGATGTTGGCGGTGAGCCGTCCCAGTGCCGCCAGCTTCAGCCGCTGCGCCGCCTGCTCGGCCTGGCTCTGGTCCTCCAGCACCAGCACCCGGCTGTCGTCCGGGGTGGCAAGCGGCATGCAGCGCACCCGCAGCTGTGCGGCCGGGGTGCTGAAAGTGGGCGCCGTGCCGGGGCGCAATTGCTGCGCCAGGCGTGCCCGTCCGGGTGAACAGGCCTCAAGCCGGGTGAGGCCGGGCTTTACCGGCGTCGTCACGCCGAGCAGGGCCAGTGCGCGCGGGCTGGCGTGGCGCACGACGCCGTCGCCGCGCACCGCCAGGAGGCCGTCTGGCGAGTTCTCGATTGCCAGCGCATTGATCCGGTTCAGCAGCGCCAGTTCGTCCGCCTGTT
>DASVPF010000400.1:0-6498 GCA_036382965.1 Thiobacillus sp. | reverse complement strand
CCCTCGATGGCGCGCTCGATCTGCGACTGTTCGTAGCCGGCGATCAGCATCGCCATGACCATGCCGACCATCCCCAGGTTGAGCAGGTTGATCACCGCATAGGTCGGCACCCGCTTGCCGCCTGCCGTGATGGCGGACATGCTGTCCAGCGTGAGGAAGATGAGTACGACGAAGGAGCCTGCCGTGACCCAGATGGCGGTTTTGCGCCAAAATGACTCGGCGGCCCACCACGGTAGCTGTGACATGGCCAACTCTCCCTATTCACGATTGTCGTTGAAACGCCTCGGCCTCCCGGTCCGCGCGCCCGTGCGCATGGGTACCGACGCACAGGTGCCAGATGGCGTGCGGAGCGAGCAGATACCCGACGAGCATCAGCACGACGACGAAGGCCCAGAAGCCGCTGGCAAAGAGATGGGCCACCTTGGCCTCGGCGGCGAGGGCGGCAGCCGCGGCGCGGTGACCGCCGCGCTGGTCGATACCAAGATCAGCGTCATCTGCAATGCGCGCACGCTGCGCATCGACCCGGACGCCATCCATGTGGTCGAGCTCGATGCCGCCGGCAACGAAAAGCGGGCCCACGCCCTGCCCTATGCCTATTCGGTGTACTGGCCGGCCTTCGGCGGCGTTGCGGGCCTGCGCAACTCGCCCGGGCTGGTCGACGCGCGCGGGCTGGTGGTGGTCGACGAGTACCTGCGCAACCCGGACTATCCCAACGTGTTCGCCCTCGGCGCCTGCGTGGCGCAGCCGCCGGTGGTCAACACACCGGTTCCGGTCGGCGCGCCGGATTCGGTGTATTCGATCCAGAAAGCCGGCGAGACCGTGGTGCACAACATCCTGGCGCTCGTCGGCGACGCACCGCTGGCAAGCTACGTGCCGCAACGAGCCAAGTGGCTCACCGACATGGGCAACAGCGGCGCTGCCTATCTGTCGGAACCGCAGGTGCCGCTGCGCGACATCAACTGGATGCGCCAGGGGCGCTGGGTGCACCAGGCCAAGGTCGATTTCGAGAAATACTTCGTCAACCGGATCCGCCTCAAGCCGAGCGGACCGGCCCCCTCGGTCGCCTTCAGGATTGCCGACGTGATGAGCCGCGTGCAGGCCGAGAAAAGCGGCGAGCGCGCACCCATCCCCCCGGTTGCGGCGCCGACCGGCGGCAAGCCGCTGGAAATCCGGCTGCCGCAGGATCCCTGTATCGAACTCAGGGCGTTGGCCAAATCGGTGGGGCGCGAACCGGATGCACTGGCGGCCGACCTGCTGGCGGCTGCCGTATCCGACGCCAAGGCCTACCTGGACGAAGCCGGCGTCGAGGCGATGGCGCGCGCGCGGCGCGAACTGCTGGTGGAGGCCTTGCCGGAACGTCAGCCAGGCGTCGAGTTCCATGGCGGCGGAACCTGAACGAATGGCGATCGCCGCACGATTATTGAACCGATGACAGGAGAACTGCGCATGAGTACCGACCTTCCCGAACGCGATGCCGAAGGCTATCTGATCGACCCGGCCGACTGGAACGAAGACGTGGCCCGCGCGCTGGCCGAGGGCGAAAACATCCAGCTCAACGACGACCACTGGGACGCCATCCGTTTCATGCGCGAGTATTACGAGGAGCACCAGGTCGCCGCCGACGCCCGTTTCGTCATCAAGCACCTGGCCGAACGTTTTGGCAGGGAGGCGCAGAAGAAGCTGTTCGAGCTGTTCCCCTACGGCTACGTGAAGCAGGCGTGCAAGATCGCCGGCATGCGGCGTCCGCGTGCCTGGAGCACGGGCTGATCGCCTGACGGATTGCGCGCACTGGTCAACAAGCGCGGCCCGGCCTGGGCACAACCGCAGGCTTGCATCTATAATTATAGTGGTTTATCAGCCCAGCTTCGAAAGTGCCCGATGATCGAACCGGTCGCGCTCAAGGATTTCTTTCTCACCTTCTTCTCGGCGGCCATGGTGATCCTGAACGGCGCGCTGTACGCCCTGCTGTTCGCCTACGCGCGCGTCAAACGGCAGCCGCGGCTGATGCCGTTCGCCTACGCCGCCTATCTCGGCCTGGTGGGATCGGTGCTGGTGCTGGCGATGGTGGCCCATCTGTTCGCCAGCGGCTTCTGGGCCTTCATCGTCGTGCTGATGCTCGTCGGTTATCTGCTCGCTCCGCACGCCGTCAGGCACCTGTGCGTCGGCACCCATGCGCATGAGCGCGCAGATCGGGAGGCCAAGGCGTTTCAACGACAATCGGGAATAAGGGAGGATTGGCCATGTCACAGCTACCGTGGTGGGCCTCCGAGTCCTTTTGGCGCAAAACCGCCATCTGGGTCACGGCAGGCTCCTTCGTCGTACTCATCTTCCTCACGCTGGACAGCCTGTCCGCGATCTCGGCGGGCGGCAAGCGGGTGCCGGCCTATGCGGTGATCAACCTGCTCAACCTGGGGATGGTCGGCATGGTCATGGCGATGCTGATCGCCGGCTACGAACAGTCGCAGATCGAGCGCGCCATCGAGGGATCGTCGTGGGCCGGTTACTTTGTGGCCCAGGCGCGTCCCTGGTTCGTCCAGGGCATAACGTGGCGCCAGGTCTTCGGCGGGATGTTCGCCGCCGGCTTCGTGCTGCTGGTGTGGGATATGCTGACCATCGGCCGCAGCGAAACGCGGCCGGCACTGGCCCACGCCGAACCGGCCGTGGCCTGACCCTTTAACTTTTCGAACAGGGACTTATGGGAATTTCCTTACACAGCATCGAGCGCCCCGCCAGGCACGCGCCGCCCACCGGCTGGGCACCGTTCGCCCTTGGCTTCCGCCCGTTTTTCCTCGCCGCGGGCGTGTATGCCGTGCTGCTGATGGCGCTGTGGCTGCTGGTGCTGCGCGGCAGCCTCGACCTCGGCAATTTGCCCCCGTTCATCTGGCACGGCCATGAAATGCTGTTCGGCTTCACCGTGGCGGTGATCGCCGGGTTTCTGCTCACCGCGGCACAGAACTGGACCGGCATCCGCACGCCGTCGGGCACGCCGCTCGCCGCGCTGTTCCTGCTGTGGCTGGCAGGCAGGCTGGGCTTTCTGATTCCGGGCCTACCGGCGGGATGGGCCGCATCGATCGACCTCGCCTTTCTACCCGTGCTCGCGCTGGTGCTGGCGCGGCCGATCATGAAGGCGAAGCAGCTGCAGAACACGCCTTTCCCGATCATGCTGCTGGCGCTCGCCGCGGCCAACGCGCTGGTGCATCTGGAAGGTCTGGGCTGGACGCAGAACACCGCCCGCCTCGGCCTGCATCTCGCCGCCTATGGGGTGGTGACGATGATCGTCGTGATGGGCGGCCGCGTCATTCCCAGCTTCACCGACAACAAGCTGCACACCCGCGCGCGGCGCTGGCAAACAATCGAAAGGCTGGTGCCGGTCTCCACGCTGGTCGCGCTGCTCGCCGCACTGATCGCGCCCGGTTCGCTTGTCACCGCGGCGCTTGCGGCGATCGCTGCGGCAGTGCATGGCATCCGCCTGGCCGGCTGGTACACCCGCAAGTTCTGGGCGGTGCCGCTGTTGTGGATCCTGCACCTGGGCTATGCCTGGATCGCGCTCGGCTTCGCGCTGCTGGCGCTGTCGGCAGCGGGGCTGGATGCGGCGGCCGGCAGCGCGCTGCACGCCTTCACCGCCGGCGGCATCGGCGTGCTGACTCTGGGCATGATGGCGCGCGTCGCGCTCGGCCACACCGGCCGTCTGCTGGAACCGGCGCTGCCGATGACGTGGGCCTTCGTGGCAATCAATCTCGCCGCGCTGATCCGCGTCGTCACGCCGCTGTTTTTCCCGGCAGGCTATGCATTGGGCATGGCCGTAGCCAGCCTCATGTGGCTGGCCGCGTTCGGCCTGTTCGCCGCGATCTACACGCCCATCCTGCTGCGCCCGCGGGTCGATGGCAAGCCGGGTTAAGAAACCATGCGTAAACAGCGATCCGCGGCAGTTTTCGCCAGCCTGGTGCTGGCCCTCATCACCGCTGCCCATGCGCAGCAACCTGCTACGGCAAATGCGGATATCCATTTGTCGCCGCCACTGCGAGGATTGCTGCAGGAGGAGATGCGCGAGGTGGCGCGCGGTACGCAACCCCTGGCCATCGCCCTGGCGAGCGGCGACTGGAACACCCTCGCCGATACCAGCGCGAAGATCCGCGCAAGCTACATCCTGGAAAAGAAACTGAGCGCCGCGCAAAAACGCGAACTCGAGCACGCGCTGCCTGCCGGGTTCAAACAGCTCGATGCGGAATTTCATGCACGTGCTGAGAAACTGGCGCACGCGGCCGGAGCCCGCGACCCCGAACTGGCCGCATTTCATTTCTCGCGCATGGTCGAAAGTTGCATTGCCTGTCACTCCGCCTACGCGAAAGCGCGGTTCCCGGGGTTTTCATCCACCAAGCCGGCTGCAGATCACCGGCACTAGTGGCAAACGGCATTTTGTAGGCGCACCCGCAAGGGGTAGGCCGTGATTGTGAAACCGCCGAAGCGGCAACAACTACGCACCGGCCTCCCGCGTCCTGGAAGCCTGTCCTGAGCTTGGTCGAAGGGGCGCTCCTACGCCTACGCTCGCGCATTGACGCGCGCAGCCGAAACGGCGCAGGCTCTGCCTGCCCCCACTGCCGCCGATCCCCATGAAACGCATCGCACGCGTCGCCCGCTGGTTCGTCCTCTGCCTGCTTTCCTCCGCGGTACTGGCCGCCTCGCCCGATGGCGTGGTGGCGGCCTCGCATCCGGCTGCGGCCGCCGCCGGCGCGCGCATGCTGGCGCAGGGCGGCAACGCCATCGATGCGGCAGCGGCGGTGCAGTTCGCGCTCAACGTGGTCGAGCCGCAGTCGTCCGGGATCGGCGGCGGCGGCTTCATGCTCATTCATCTCGCCCGAACCGGCGAGACCGTCATCGTCGATTCGCGCGAACGCGCGCCGGCCGCGGCGCGCGCCGACATGTTCGCGCCCGATGGCCTGCCGATGGAATTCCAGAAAGCCTCGACCAGCGGACTCGCGGTCGGCGTGCCGGGCACGCTGCGCGGCATCGACACCGCGCTCGCCCGCTGGGGGACGAAGAAGCTGGCCGACACGCTGGCACCCGCCATCGAACTCGCCGCACGCGGCTTTCGCGTCAACCCTTTTCTCGCCGCCGACATCGCCCACGACGATGGCCGTACCCAGTTGCAGCCGGAGACCGCGGCGATCTTCCGCCCCGGCGGCGTACCGCTGGCCGAGGGCGACTGGCTGGTGCAGCCCGACCTCGCCAAAACCTTGAAGCTCATCGCCACCCAGGGCGCGGACGCCTTCTATCGCGGCCCGATCGCACGAGCCATCGTCCAGGCCCAGCGGCGCGCACGCAGCGAGCTCGGTGCAGCCGGCCGGGGCCGCATGACGCTGGCCGACCTCGCGCACTACCGCGTGGCGATCCGCCGGCCGCTCGTCGGCCACTACCGCGGCTGGACGCTGGCAGGCATGCCGCCGCCGTCGTCCGGCGGGCTCACCGTCATGCAGATGCTGGGGCTGCTGGAACGTTTTCCGCTCGGCGATACTGCGCAGGGCTATGGCTTCGGCAGCCCCAAAACCCTGCACGCGATGATCGAGGCGATGCGCCTGGCCTTCGCCGACCGCGCGCTGTGGATCGGCGACGACGATGCGGTGCCGGTGCCGCAGGCGGGCCTGCTGAACGCCGGCTATCTGGCGACGCGCACGGCCCTGATCCAGCCCGACCGCCGCATGGACACGCCGCAGGCGGGCGATCCCCTGCCGTGGGATACGTCCGCCGCCGTGCGGCCGAAACCGGTGCACCCGCGCGAGGAAAGCCTCCACACCACGCACTTTTCCGTCGTCGACCGCTGGGGCAATGTCGTGAGCTACACCAGCACCATCGAAGCCACCTGGGGCTCGGGCATCACCGTGCCGGGCTATGGTTTCCTGCTCAACAACGAGCTGACCGATTTCACTTTCGTGCCCGCGGCCGACGCTGCCGCAGGCAACCCCGGCGCCAACGACGTCGCGCCCGGCAAACGCCCGCGCTCCAGCATGGCGCCGCTGCTGCTGCTGAAGGACGGCAAGCCGGTCGCCGCCTACGGCTCGCCCGGCGGCGCGACCATTATCAACAGCGTCCTCAACGTCACGCTCGACCTGATCGACCACGGCATGAGCCTGCAGCAGGCCATCGCCGCGCCGCGGCTGTCGGTGACCGACGCGGCGGGCCGGATCGCGTGCGAAGGCGACGCGGCCTTCATGCAGCCGCGATTCAGCATCGCCGCGCAGGATGCCCTGCGCGCGCTGGGACACGTTGGCCTGGGCGAAGCGGGGACGGATGACTGCCACGACACGATCGGCTCGGTCCAGGCCGTCGCCATCGATCTCGCGACCGGCGCGCATGACGGAGCCGCCGATCCGCGCCGCGAGGGCACGCTGATCCGGGTCGGCTCCGGGGACACCCGTGCCGCGCCGCGCAGCACGACGAAGGGGGCCTGCTTGACGCCGCGCTCCTTGATACCCGCGAGCCGGTTGAGCTGGCCCTGGATGG
>DASVPF010000399.1:0-1639 GCA_036382965.1 Thiobacillus sp. | reverse complement strand
ATCCTTCATTTTGGCCATGTGGTCGTGGGTGATGACGTGGAAGTTGCCGGTGGCGGTGACGAAGATGTCGGCCTTGTCGGCGGCGTATTCCATGGTCACCACGCGGTAGCCTTCCATCGCCGCCTGCAGCGCGCAGATCGGATCGATCTCGGTCACCCACACCTGGGCACTCAATGCGCGCAGCGCCTGCGCGCTGCCCTTGCCGACGTCGCCGTAGCCCGCGACGACGGCGACCTTGCCCGCGACCATCACGTCGGTCGCGCGCTTGATGCCGTCGACCAACGATTCGCGGCAGCCGTACAGGTTGTCGAACTTCGACTTGGTGACCGAATCGTTGACGTTGATCGCCGGGAATTTCAGCTCGCCGCGCGCGTGCATCTGGTAGAGGCGGTGCACGCCGGTGGTGGTTTCCTCGGTCACGCCCTTGACCGCGGCCAGACGGCTGGAATACCAGCCCGGCTGCGCGGCGACGCGCGCCTTGATCGCGGCATACAGCACGCGCTCCTCCTCGCTGGTGGGGTTGGCCACCACGGAAATGTCCTGTTCCGCACGCGCACCCAGGTGCAGCAGCAGCGTCGCGTCGCCGCCGTCGTCGAGGATCATGTTGCTGAAGCCGCCGTCGGCCCACTCGAAAATGCGGTGGGTGTAGTCCCAGTAGTCTTCCAGCGATTCGCCCTTGACCGCGAACACCGGCGTGCCGGTCGCGGCGATCGCCGCCGCGGCGTGATCCTGCGTCGAGAAGATGTTGCACGACGCCCAGCGCACCTCGGCGCCCAGCGCCTGCAGGGTTTCGATCAGCACCGCGGTCTGGATGGTCATGTGCAGCGAGCCGGTGATACGCGCGCCCGCCAGGGGCCTGGCGGCGGCGAACTCCTCGCGGATCGCCATCAGGCCCGGCATTTCGGTTTCGGCAATACGGATTTCCTTGCGGCCCCAGTCGGCAAGCGCAAGGTCGGCAATCACATAGTCGGCGGTGGAATTGAGTGCGGCGTTCATCACGCCTCCTTTCTGTATACGAAAAAGAAAACGTGAGCGCCGTTGAAAGAAAGCGTCCCGAGCCTGGCGGGTGAACCGTCGCAGCGCTCCTCAGAACCGAGGCGGCATTCTAACTCGGGAAGCGCCAAACGCGGAATCCTCTGATCGGATGGCGTAGATTCCGAAACCCTTCATATGTCGGCATTCTTTACATCTGCCTTGCCTGTATCTCCGTATCGACAGTACAAGCTATTGTTTTGATTGATGCCAATTGGATCGGCGCGCCCCCGCGCATGTCGGATTTTTTTACACCTGCATTTTTCCAGCACGCCACTACTACAGTGCAAGCTATTGTTTTGATTGGCCCGAAACGACCGGCACGGGGTAAGGAATACATATTGCTTCCTACGCCACAGCTGCTCGTTATACATCACGCGACGCACTGAGCTAACAAATCCAAAAACATAAGGGAGAGAACCATGAATCAATTCACCAGAACGCTGGCAGGGGTTGTCTTTGCCTGTTATATCGTCAGTAGCGCCCACGCCGCTTCCATTCAAAGCATGACGATCGAGGAAATCGGCGTTGCATCGGGGGGGCTTGGTACTTCCGCGCTTGCTAATGGAGGAGGCTGGGGAAATTATTTTTCCAGCGCAGGCACATT
>DASVPF010000398.1:0-3508 GCA_036382965.1 Thiobacillus sp. | reverse complement strand
GGCGTCGGTATGGACGACTTCGATGGTGGTGCCATTGAGCGCCTTGACCACTTCGTTCTGCCGGTAGGCCTGCGGGCTGATGTGGTTCTCGGCGAGCGCGACCCAGCCGTCCAGTGCGACCGGCAGCTTGAATTTCGACGCGGCGGCGAGGATGCCGAGCACCACCGCCGAGCCGTTCATGTCCTCGTGCATGCCCTGCATGTATTTGGCGGGTTTCAAATTGTGGCCGCCGGTATCGAAGCAGATGCCCTTGCCCACGAACGCCACTCTCTTCCCTAACTCCTGCCCCTTGGCCCCTGACCCCTTGCCCTTCGGCCCCTTGTAGCTGACGCGAACGATCGCCGCATCCTTCGCCGGCGAACCCTGCGCCACCGCGCAGAAGGCACCCGCGCCCATCTTTTTCAGCTTGTCGAAACCGAATTCCTCCACCGTCCAGCCGTATTGCCTGGCCAGCGCCTTGATGCGCTTGCGGTACACGCCCGGAGTCAACTCGTCCGGCCCCTGTACGGTGAGGCTGCGGGTGAGGAGGTTGCCTTCGGCCAGCGCCTGCGCGCGGGCGAAGCCATCGGCCGACTTGTGGCCGAAGAGCTGCACGAATTTGAGCGCGGGGTCGCGCTTGGATTTGCGCGACGGCAGCGCCACGGCGTTGACCAGCGCGGCGTACACCGCGGCTTCCGCGGCGCGCGCCTTGAACGCAGTGTCGCCGAACACCGCCAGCGTCAGCGCCTTGGGATGTTCGTCCAGCAGCAACGCCAGCGCCTTGCGCACCCCTTCATGGGCCTCGAACGTGCTGGCGTCGGCTTTCAGCATCGCATAGACCGCGAGCGTGCCGCCGGGCAGCTGCACCGCGACCGGCGACTTGGCGAGCGCGTCGATCTTGAGATCGCGCCGTTTCATCACGGCCTTGAGTTCGGCATTGCCAGGCACCTCGGGCAGCGTCTTCGACACCGGCAGCAGCAGCAAGGCATGGCCCGACGTCTCCAGCGATTTTGCGGTGATTTCCTGTTTGTTTTCAGCAAGTTTAGGCAGCATGTCGGTTCCTTGGGGGTGGCGTTTTTCTTGATGGTTGGCGGGGTTTCCCGGATAATCACGCGTTTGAATTTTTTCTGGCGCTTTTTCCGAGCCCATCCACCAAGGGTAACCGAATGAAGATTGAAGACAAGAAACGCGTGCTACGCGAAATGGTGTTGCACCGCCGTTTTGAAGAGCGCTGCTATCAGGCCTACATCGAACGCAAGATCGGCGGCTTCCTCCACCTCTATCCCGGCCAGGAAGCCTGCTGCAACGGCGTGATGGAAGCCGCGCGTCCCGGCCACGATTACGTCATCACCGGCTACCGCGACCACGTCCACGCGATCAAGTGCGGCGCCGATCCGAAAGCCGTGATGGCCGAGCTGTACGGCAAGGAAACCGGTTCCTCCAAAGGCCGCGGCGGCTCGATGCACATCTTCGATGCGGCGCACCATTTCATGGGCGGCTACGCGCTGGTCGGCGGTCCCTTCCCGCTGGCGGCCGGCATCGCCAAGGCGATTCAATTGAAGGGCGGCGACGAAATCGCCATCTGCTTCCTCGGCGACGCCGCCAACAACCAGGGCGTGTTCCACGAGACGCTGAACATGGCCGCGCTGTGGAAATTGCCGGTGCTGTTCGTGTGCGAAAACAACCTCTACGGCATCGGCACCTCGATCGAGCGTTCCACCGCCGTGGTCCACCAGCACAAGCGCGTCGCCGCCTACAACATCCCGGCCGACGAATGCGACGGCCAGGACATCGAAGTCGTGTACGAGGCCGCGCGCAAGGCGGTCGACCATGTGCGTGCAGGCAACGGCCCCTACTTCCTCGAACTGATGACCTACCGCTATCGCGGCCACTCGATGTCCGACTCGCGCGGCTACCGCTCGCGCGAGGAAGAAGAACTATGGAAGCAGCGCGATCCGATCTTCATCCTGCGCGACCGCCTGATCAAGGAAGGCGCCCTGACCATGGCCGAGTTCGAGGCGCTGGAAAAAGACACCGACGCCTACATCGAGAACGAAGTGATCAAATTCGCCGAGGAATCACCCGAACCGCGCGTCGAGGAACTCGAGAAATACGTGTTCGCCGAGCGCGAAACCCAGCTCCCGTGGCTCACGGGCAAAGCCGCTTAAGTTCAAGGATCAAACAGCATGGCAAACATCATGTACTGGGAAGCGATTCAGCGCGCCCACGACGAAGAAATGGCGCGCGACCCGTTGGTCATCTGCATGGGCGAAGACATCGGCGTGGCCGGCGGCACCTACAAGGCCACCAAGGGCCTGTACGAAAAATACGGTCCGCTGCGCGTGATGGATACGCCGATCTCCGAAGGCGGCTTCACCGGTCTGGGCATCGGCGCGTCCTTCCTCGGCGTGCGCCCCATCATCGAAATCATGTCGGTCAACTTCGCCTGGCTGGCGATGGACCAGATGTTCAACTCGGCCGCCAAGGTGCGCTACATGTCGGGCGGCCAGTTGACCGCACCGTGCGTGTTCCGCTCCGCCGGCGGCGCGGCGCACCAGCTCGGCGCACAGCACTCGGCGCGCATGGAAAAAGTGTTCATGGGCATCGCCGGCCTGCGCGTGGTGACGCCGTCCAGTCCCAAGCAGGCCTACGGCCTCTTGAAGTCCGCGATCCGCAGCGACGACCCGGTGTTCATCAACGAACACGAACTCATGTACAACATGAAGGGCGAAGTGCCGGACGGCGAATACTTCCACCCGCTGGAAGGCTCGGACATCGCGCGCGCCGGTACCGACGTGACCCTGTTCGGCTACAACGTCTCGGTGCACTGGTGCCTCAAGGCCGCCGAAATCCTCGACAAGCAGTACGGCATCTCGGCCGAGGTCGTCGACCTCTATTCGCTGTCGCCGCTGGATCGCGCGGGCATCAAGCAGTCGGTCAGCAAGACCCATCGCGCCATCATCGCCGAAGAAGACGAAGCCCCGGTCGGCGTCGGCTCCGAAGTCATCGCCCTCATCAACGAGGAATGCTTCTTCGAGCTGGATGCCGCCCCGGTACGCGTCCACTCCGCGCTGGTGCCGCAACCCTACAACCACACGCTGGAAAAAGCGGCGATCCCGGATCACGAGGATGTGGTGAAGGCCGTTCTAAAGTTATTTGGCAAGGCGTGAGGGGTGAGGGGTGAGGCGCGTCCGCGCTTTGCTCTCCTTCTCCCTAACTCCTAATCCCTCACGGAAATAAATATGTCCCAACATTACGCCATCACGATGCCGCAGCTCTCGGACACCATGACCGAGGGCGTGGTCGTCACCTGGGAAAAGCAGCCGGGCGACCGCGTCGAGCGCGGCGACATCGTCGCCACGGTCGAGACCGACAAGGCCATCATGGATGTCGAAGTGTTCAAGGCCGGTTATCTGGCCGGCCCGCTGGCTGACGTCGGCGCGACCATCGCCGTCGGCGCCGCACTCGGCTACATCACCGACACCGCAGGCGACGTGGCGATTGCCGCCGACGAAGTGGTGGAGGAAAA
>DASVPF010000397.1:0-2120 GCA_036382965.1 Thiobacillus sp. | reverse complement strand
TGACGCTTTTCTGATTAACGCAAGAGGTCGTCGGACTCGCGCTTGAACTCGCCTTCCAGCACGTCGTCGTTTGCCGAACGCAAGGGGCCCGTCTTGCGCTTCGCCCAGGTGCCGGGAATCAGCAACAGCACCAGCGCGACGGCATCGCTGACGAAACCGGGGAAGACAAGCAGGCCGCCGGCGAGCAGAATACGCCCGCTGGCGAACAGCGCGGCCAGCGGGTGCACGCCCGACTGCACCGAGAACAGCAGCCGCGCGCTCCAGGCGACGCGCTCCATGCGTATCAGCATGACGCCGGCGATGGCCGCGAGCAGCAGCCACAGCAGCACCCAGCCGCCGATGGCGCTGGCCACCCAGAAAATGCCGATGGCCTCCAGTACGGGAAACGACAGCAGCAGTAGAACAATCCAACCAAAGCGCATATTCATCCTAGAAACCGAAGTTGACCGCTCTCACCCTAATGGAATTCCGCATCGAATATTGCCTTTCTTCCTTCGTTCGAGACCGTTGCCGAGCCGGGAACGCTACGCATCCGCTGGCACGTTTGGACGCGCATCTGCCTTTGTCGCGCGTTGTTGCAGGCACCCGCCTGCCGCCGCCTTGCTTCGTGGCAGCTACACGTCCAAACGTGCCAGCGGGCGTGTCCAACTACGGTTTCTAGGATGATGGAACCTTTGTTAATCTTGACCAATGTACCCGATGCCGCGAGCGCCGAGAAACTGGCGCACGCGCTGATCGAGACCCGCGCGGCGGCGTGCGTGAACGTTTTGGCGGCGTGCCACTCCATCTACCGCTGGCAGGGCGCGGTGGAAACGGCGGACGAGATCCCGTTGCTGATCAAGACCACCGCGGCGAACTACCAGCGGGTCGAAGCCATCGTCCGCGCGCACCACCCTTACGACGTACCTGAACTGATCGCCACACCGATCACACACGGCCTGCCCGCCTATCTCGACTGGCTGGCCACGGAGACTGACACGCATGATTAAGTGGATTCGTTTGCTCGGCGCACTGCCGGTACTTTGGGGCGCGCTGGTTTTTTCTCAAGTGGCGAATTCTCCGGCGGCCTACGCCGAGGACTTTCTCGACCCCGACGTCGCGTTCAAGTTCTCGGCCCGCGCGCTCGACGCCCACACGCTGGAGGCGCGCTGGCAGATCGCGGACGGCTATTACCTGTACCGCAACAAGTTCAAATTCGAGGTTGCCGGCGCCACCCTCGGCACCCCCCAGCTGCCTGCCGGCAAGGTGAAGACAGACGATTACTTCGGCACGGTCGAAACCTATCGCAAGCTCGTGCGCATCGCGCTGCCGATCCAGCGCGCGCCGGGCGCCACGACGGTCACCCTGACGGCCACCGCGCAAGGCTGTGCCGACGCCGGGCTGTGCTACACCCCGCAAACCACGCGGGTGTCGATCAAGCTGCCGGCGCTGGTGGCCGTTGCGGTGGCGGCGCCGGTTTCGCCCGCGCCCGCGGCCCTCTCCGCATCCCCGGCGGCTTCCGCGCTGGCGGGCCTGCGCAGCCTCGGCGGCCTGGGCGTGCCGAAAGTGCTGCCGCCGGACGAGGCTTTCCAGGTGGCGGCGGCGTTGACCGATGCGCAAACGGTCAAGCTCGATTACACGCTGACTGCGGATACCTATCTGTATCGCAACAAGCTTGCCTGGGTCGTCAAGTCGCCGGCCGGCGTGACCGTGGCGGGCGTCGCCACGCCGGCGGGCGACGTCAAGGACGATCCGAACTTCGGCCGCACCGAGGTGTATCACCGCAATTTTTCCGCCAGCGTGGCGCTGTCGCGTGCGCTTGTCGCCGGCGAAAAACTGGTGCTGACCGCGACCTGGCAGGGCTGCAACGGGGCGATCGGCATCTGCTATCCGCCGATCAGCCGCGACTTCACCCTGGCCGCCACGGCCGCGCCGGTTGCCGCCGCCAGTGCGCCGGCTGCGCCGATCAGCGAATCCGACACGTCCAGAATCGAGCGGGTGCTGAAGGGCGGCAGCTTCTGGGCGGTGGTCGCCACCTTCTTCGGCTTCGGCCTGCTGCTGGTGCTGACGCCGGCCGACGAGGAGCACCACGTCAACAAGCATGCCTTCACCGTGCCGTTCGTCTGCGGCTGTCGCGACCT
>DASVPF010000396.1:0-3740 GCA_036382965.1 Thiobacillus sp. | reverse complement strand
AGAATGCTGTCGGCGAGCCTGCGGATTTCTTCCGGGAAGGTGGCCGAGAACATCATGTTCACTCGCTGTGCCGGCAGCAGCGCGACGATGCGCTTGAGATCGGGCATGAAGCCCATGTCGAGCATGCGGTCGGCTTCGTCGCGCACGGCATCGGCCTGGGCATCGAGCAACTGGCCGGCTGGCTGGGCAGGCTCGCTCCAAGATGAAGCCAGGCGTCGCCAGATAGATTAGAATGCTGCGATTTATCCTGGTATCCATCCCGCCGACACATCAATCGGCGCGGTACTGAAACACAAGCGGCGGAAACAAGATGGCAGAAATCCATACGGCCAGAGGCAGCCTGGTTGCGATCGTCACCCCCATGACGGACGACGGCGCGCTCGATCCCGACGCGCTGCGCCGCCTGGTCGACTGGCATATCGCCCAGGGCACCGACGGCATCGTCGTCGTCGGCACCACGGGCGAATCGCCTACGGTCACCTTCGACGAGCATTGCCTGCTGATCCGCACCACGGTCGAACAGGCTGCCGGGCGGGTGCCGGTGATTGCCGGAACCGGCGCGAATTCCACCGCCGAGGCGATCGAGCTGACCGAATGCGCGAAAGCGGCCGGCGCCCAGGCCGGGTTGTCGGTGGTGCCGTACTACAACAAGCCGACGCAGGAAGGCCTCTACCAGCACTACAGGAAAATCGCCGAGGCGGTCGACCTGCCGCTGATCCTCTACAACGTGCCGGGGCGCACGGTGGCCGACCTGTCCAACGATACCGCGCTGCGCCTGGCCGAGGTGCCCGGCATCGTCGGGATGAAGGACGCCACCGGCAGCATGGAGCGCGCGGCCGATCTGCTGCGCCGCGCACCGCAGGACTTTGCGCTGTACAGCGGCGATGACGCCTCGGCGATGCCCTTCATGCTGCTGGGCGGGCATGGGGTGATTTCGGTGACCGCCAACGTCGCGCCGAAGCTGATGCACGAGATGTGCGTGGCGGCGTTCGAGGGCAACCTGGCGCGCGCGCGCGAACTCAACGATGCGCTGCTGCCGCTGCACAGCAAGCTGTTCGTCGAAGCCAACCCGATTCCGGTCAAGTGGGCCTGCGCCGAGCTGGGACGGATTCCGTCCGGCCTGCGTTTGCCGCTGACGCCGTTGTCGGCCGGACTGCACGACACCGTGCGCGACGCGATGCGTCACGCCGGCCTGATGTAAACATCCTCTAGGACTCCTTATGCGTTTACTGCCCCTGTTTTTGATGCTGACCCTGGCCGTCTCCGGTTGCGGCATGATTGAATCCAAAAAGATCGATTACAAATCAGCCGGCAAGGCGCCGACACTGGAAGTGCCGCCCGATCTGGTGGCGCCGTCGGCCGACAACCGCTACGCGAGTCCCGACACGCAGGGCGGCGGCACCGCCACCCTGTCGACCTACAGCCAGGAACGCAAGACCGCGCCGGCCGCATCGACCACCCTGCTGCCCGCGCAGGACAAGGCACGCATCGAACGCGCCGGCACCCAGCGCTGGTTGGTGGTGCAGGCGACGCCGCAGCAGGTGTGGACGGTGATCAAGGATTTCTGGCAGGAGAACGGCTTCATCGTCAATCTGGAATCGCCGGAAACCGGCGTGATCGAAACCGACTGGGCGGAGAACCGCGCCAACATCCCGCAGGACGTGATTCGCCGCACCCTCGGCAAGGTGATCGACGGCCTGTATTCCACCGCCGAGCGCGACAAGTTCCGCACCCGCATCGAGACCGGCAAGGACGGCACCGAAATCTACATCAGCCACCGCGGCATGATGGAAGTCTTCGCCACCGAGGGCAAGGACAAGACCGTGTGGCAGCCGCGTCCGGCCGATCCCGAACTCGAAGCCGAAATGCTGCGCCGGCTGATGGTGCGCTTCGGGGTGGAACGGAGCCGCGCCGAGACGCTGCTGGCCAAACAGCAGACGCCGGAGCAGGCGCGCATCGTCAAGGACGCCGGCGCGCCGGTGCTGGAAATGGACGAAAGCTTCGATCGCGCCTGGCGCCGCGTCGGCCTGGCGCTGGATCGCGTCGGCTTTGCGGTGGAAGACCGCGACCGTTCCAAGGGCGTCTATTTCGTGCGCTACATCGACCCCGAGGCCGACAACGCCAGCAAGCGCGACGAAGGCGTGCTGGCCAAGTTCGCGTTCTGGCGCAGCAAGAAAGACAAAGCCTCGCCGCAATTGCAGATCATGGTCAGCGAAGAAGCGGGCGACAAGAGCCGGGTCAGCGTCACGGGCGGTGACGGCAAACCCGCCGATGCCACGACGCAGAACCACATCATCAATCTGCTGCACAAAGAATTGAAGTGACGCGGTAGTCGGGCGCAATGAGATTCGCCAGCCTCGGCAGCGGCAGCGAAGGCAACGGTCTGGTGGTCGAGGCCGGAGCGACCCGGGTGCTGATGGATTGTGGTTTTGGTGTGGCCGACAGCGTGGCGCGGCTGGCCCGGCTGGGGCTCAACCCCGCCGATCTGGCCGGCATCGTCGTCACCCACGAGCACAGCGACCACATCGGCGGCGTGGGGCGGCTGGCGCGCAAGTACAGGCTGCCGGTGTGGCTCACCGCCGGCACGCTGGCGATGGCGCAGGATCTCGACGGCGTCGCGGTGCAGGTGATCGACAGCCATGCGGCGTTTGCGCTGGACGGGCTGGAAATCCAGCCGTTTCCGGTGCCGCACGACGCACGCGAACCGGTGCAGTTTGTGTTCGGCGATGGCGACCGCACGCTCGGGGTGCTGACCGATGCGGGCTGCAGCACGCCGCACATCGAGGCCGTGCTGGCAGGGGTCGACGCCCTGGTGCTGGAATGCAACCATGACGCCGCGATGTTGGAAAACGGGCCGTATCCTGCAAGCCTCAAGCGCCGCGTCGGCGGGCGTTTCGGCCACCTGGAAAACGGCCAGTCGGCGGCCTTGCTGGGCAAGCTGAAGCACGCCAAACTGCAATGCGTGATGGCGGCACACGTGTCGCGCAAGAACAATACCGCCGCACTGGCGCAACGCGCGCTGGCCCAGGTGCTGGACTGTGCGGACGAGGATGTGCGCGTGGCCTGTCAGACGACAGGATTTGACTGGATCCGGATTTGAACGGATCGGATTTAACTGGACAGACTTTGACGACTTTTGCTGAACTCGGGCTCGCGCCCGACCTCCTGCGTGCCCTCGACGAGATGGGTTACGTCACGCCGACGCCGATTCAGGCGCAGGTGATCCCGCTCGCATTGCAGGGCGGCGACATCCTCGGCGCGGCGCAGACCGGCACCGGCAAGACCGCGGCGTTCGCGCTGCCGCTGATCCAGCGCCTGCTGCCGTTCGCCAACAACGGCACCTCGCCGGCCAAGCATCCGATCCGCGCGCTGATCCTCACCCCCACGCGCGAGCTCGCGATCCAGGTCGAGGAAAGTGTGCAGGCGTATACCAAGCACGTGCCGCTGCGTTCGCTGGTGGTGTACGGCGGGGTCAACATCAACACACAGATTCCGATCCTGAAGACCGGCGTCGAAATCCTGGTGGCGACGCCCGGCCGCCTGCTCGACCACGTGCAGAACAAGACGCTCTCGCTCGGCCAGGTCAACACCCTGGTGCTCGACGAAGCCGACCGCATGCTCGACATGGGCTTCATGCCCGATCTCAAGCGCATCGTCGCGCTGCTGCCGGCACAGCGAGTGAACATGATGTTCTCGGCCACCTTCCCGGAAGAAATCCGCAGGCTCGCCGACAGCATTCT
>DASVPF010000395.1:0-4366 GCA_036382965.1 Thiobacillus sp. | reverse complement strand
CCCTCGATTTCGGCGGCCTGGCGCACGGGTCGGACGAGACGGGGACGTTCGTCGTCGCGATGAACCACGGCGACTGCGTCGGCTCCGAGACGGTGTTCGGCGCGAGCCGCAGGAACCACGGCAGCGTCAGCTCGTCCTGGGGGTGGTAGTAGCCGTCGGCGCTCTGGGCCCCGTCAGGATTCGGCCCCTGCCGGAACGTGTTCGTGCCCATCGCGAAGCCGGCCCAGCCGACCGCGTCGGCCGTTTCCAGCACCGGCGAGCATCCGTACTGCGGGAACCCGGGCACGAACGGCCACGGCTGGACGAAGTTGTCCACGAACGGGTCGTTCGCCCACTCGGCGACCTCGTGGCTGAGGACGTTCATGTCCTGCAGGCCCCACAGCGGGCCGTCGTTCGTCCCGGAGAACAGGCCGGGCGAGAGCCACGTCGCCCAGGCGAACGTCTGGACAGGGGCGTCGCCGTTCGAGCTCGTGCTTCCCGCGCCGCTTCCGGCAGCGCGGGTCCCGTGAAAGCCCGACGCGTACAACGTGAACGCTCTCGCGTTGCCGAGATAGGTGAGCGTGTCGTCGGTGAGGTAGAGGGCGAGGTGCCGGGGATCCGCCTTCGCCTCGAGGTTCTGGATCTGCGCCGTCCACCACTGGATGTCGACGGCGGCGAAGACGATGCCGTGCTCGTTGCGCAACAGCATCCCCTGGTTGGGAGGCACGTCGATCGTCACCGGCGGCAGGGCATTCGGATGCAGGCTCAGGTGGTAGGGGCTCGCTCCCGTCCGGTTGAACTGGGCGCGCATGACGGCGTCCTGGAGCTGGAGCGGGTTGCCGGCGTCGCCCTGCGAGAGGACGCCGCCGGGCCCGCGGGACGCGTCGTGCGGATTCGTCGCGTAGGGCGTGGAGCCGTAGTCGTGGAGCGCGAACTCGGGCGAGGCGAGCGCCGCACCGAGCACGTCGCTGCCGCTGAACGTGATCCCGTCGACGTCGAGCGTCACCGGCGTGACGTCGACCTCGACGGTCGCCGCGCACGCGGCCCCGGCCTGCTCGACCGCAGTGCGGATCAACAGGCAGTGTTCGTCGTAGCTGACCGTGGGCGATTCGCCGGTGGTGCCGACGATGCAGATGCCGTCCGTACCTTCGGCGATGTGCCAGTCGATCAGACGGCGCAGCGCGTCGAGGTCGAGCGCGCCATCATCTGACATGGGGGTGACGATCGCAACCAGGCTTCCTCTGGCTGTATTCATTTCTGCCATCTTGTTTCCGCCGCGTTTATTTCAGTACCGCGCCATTGTTCCAGCGCGTTCACGATAAATCGCAGCATTCTAATCTATCTGGCTGCGCCTGGCTTTATCTCAAAGCGAGCCTGCCCAGCCAGCCGGCCAGGTGCTCGATGCCCAGGCCGATGCCGTGCGCGACCAGCGGCACTGCCCACACCCAGGCCGCCATCAAGCCCAATGCCGCCATCCCCAGCCCGACCGAGAACATGTCCAGCCCCGGCGTGGTGCGCGCGACGATACCGAACGCCAGCTGGATCAGCAGCGCCAGCGCCAGTAGCGGCAAGGCCAGTTGCACGCCGGTGGCAAACAGCCAGCTTCCGGCTTCAGCCAGTTGGCGCAGGTCGTTGGCGGCCGGCAGGACGGCGAGCGGCATGGCGACGAAACTATGGCGCAGCGCCTCGACCACCAGCAGATGCCCGCTGGCCCCCAGAAACGCCATTGCCGCCAGCCAGCCAGCCAGCGCGCGCCAGGGCGCGTCCGCCGGCGCGGCCTGCTCGGCAGTCAGCGTCAGCAGGCCGCCGGTCGCGGTGTGGCCGGTCCACACCAGCGCGGCGGTCACCGCTGCGAACACCAGCCACACGCTGAGCGCCAGCGCCGCGCCCCATATGGCCTCCATACTCACGGCCAGCATGCCCTGCACGCTGAAGGGTTCGATCGCTTTGATGGCCAGGCCCGGTGCCAATACGGCCGCGAGCACGGCGGCCAGAAACAGACGCATCAGCAGCGGCAGGCGCCCGACCAGTGGATCGAACACCGCCCATCCGGCGAGGCGGGCGAAGGCGAACAGCCAGAGCGCCAGGCTTGCTTCGCTCAGCGGCATGGCTTATTCGACGAGACCGGGGAAATCGGTCAACAGGGTGCGCGTGAACTCGACCAGCTGCCCCCCCATCCAGCCGCCCAGCACCGCCAGCACGACCAGCATGACGATGAGCTTGGGCACGAAGGACAGCGTGGGTTCGAGGATTTGCGTGGCGGCCTGGAACAGGCTGATGGCGAATGCGGTCAGCAGCCCCGCCAGCAACACCGGCGCGGCAAGCAGCATCACCAGCCAGAGCGCGTCGCGGGCCAGGCCTTCCATCAGAAGCTCCCGATCAGCGAGCCGACCAGCAAATGCCAGCCGTCGACCGTCACGAACAACAGCAACTTGAGCGGCAGCGACACCAGCTGCGGCGGCAGCATGATCATGCCAAGCGCGGTCAGCACCGCGGCGACGACCAGATCGATCACCAGAAAAGGCAGCACCACCATGAAGCCGATCTGGAACGCGGTCTTCAGTTCGCTGGTGAGAAAGGCCGGCGCCAGCGCGGCCAGCGGCACCGTGTCCACCTGCTTGGGGTCGACGCGCTTGTCGCCGCCGATGAAGAGATCGAGATCCTCGGCGCGTGTCTGCCGCAGCATGAAATTCTTCAGCGGCGACGCAGCTTTCTCGGCGGCGGCGTTGAAGGCCAGCGCCCCCGACAGATAGGGCTGATAGGCCTCGGCATTGATGGTCCTCAGTGCGGGCGACATCACGAATATCGTCAGCAGCAGCGCCAACCCCGTCAGCACC
Organism: Thiobacillus sp.; assembly: GCA_036382965.1. Classification (GTDB taxonomy): domain Bacteria; phylum Pseudomonadota; class Gammaproteobacteria; order Burkholderiales; family Thiobacillaceae; genus Thiobacillus. The sequence continues at coordinate 1,550 of DASVPF010000395.1, read as the reverse complement.
AGATTGGGCGGCGCGGTGTGGCTGCCCAGTCCCTGCCGCAGCAGGAACAGCACCACCGCAATGCGGGTGAAAGCGGTGAACGCCAGCAAGAGCGCCGGCAGAAACGGGAACAGCAGCAGCCAGGGCAGGCTTGCCCCCGGCACCCCGATCACCTGCCCGCCGGCGCCGGGCGTCACGGCAAGCAGCGGTACAGCGGATTCCGCGGCCATAATAGGCAGGCTCAGGCTCAGCGCGAGCAGCAGCAGAAGCGCTCGCATCACGACCGGTCCGCCATCGTCTTCGATTGATCGGGTTTCGGCAGGGTGTGCAGCAGCCGCACGTTGCCGCCGCCCACGCCCAGCAGCAGCCAGGTGTGATCGACCTCGACCACCACCACGCGCTCGCGCGCGCCGACCGCGGTGGAGCCCACCACCTTGACCGCGCCCTGCGCGCCCATGCCCGGCAGATAACGGCGGGCGAACCAGGCCACGGCGACGAATCCGCCGAGGATGAGAGTCAGGCTCAGCAGCACGGTCATTACGCTGCCGGCCGTGTCGGGTGCGGCCAGTGCCGGGGACGCGATCAACAGCAACCCCGCTGCAACAGTCAATCTAGAAAAGCGCTGATTCGTTTCGCCATCGCGAGGCTCGGGCCACGGCGATCCAGCATTCGTTGATTCCGTTTGCATTCTGGATTGCCGCGGCGCTGCGCGCCTCGCAATGACCAGCTTGTTCTGTGCTCCTCTAAGCATGCCGTATCACCTCCCGCGCCCAGCGCGTCATGTCGTTTTTATCGTGCGGCAACTGCAGCGCCAGTTGCGCCGGGGTGCCGCCGGCGTCGAGCTGCCACGCCAGCGCGGGCGGTAGCTCAGCAAGCGCCGCGATTTCCAGCCCGCATTCTGCCAGCGCCGCATCCAGCGTATGGATCAGGCTGCGCGGCACAAAAGACGCCGTGCCCATGACGTGCTGCCCGCCCAGGCGGCGCGCCAGCCATAGGGCCGCCAGCGCCGCGTCGGGCTGCCACAGCGGCGTTGCCGGCGCCGCTGCGGGTGCGGCGGGCTGCGGATGCAGGCGAACCGGCAGGCGCAGGCGCGCGCTCAGGGTGGCGGCGAGCCGCCGGGTCAGGCGCTGCGGTCCGTCATCGGCGTCGGCGGGCGGGGCCGCCAGAAAAGCGATTTCTGCCGGAGTGAGTTGCTGCAGTTGCATCAGCGCGCCCGCCGTCCCGTGTCCCGGCGATGCACCAGTTCGACCAGCTCGTCGTGCTGGCGCTGTTCCTGGCGTTTCTGCTGGATGGCGGCCTGCGCCAGGTAGCGCTGCTCCAGCAGTCGCAGCGCCTTTACCCGCTGCTCGATCTGGATCCACTCGGCCAGCCGCGCCTGCCAGTCGTGGTGCGCAGCGTCGATGGCATCCTGCGCCGCCTGCAACTCGGCCGCCTGCGCGCGTTGCAACCGATGCATTTCCTGCAGTTGCGCCGCGGGCACGCCGTCGCGCAGTTCGCCCGCCACTTGCGCGATGTGCGCGTCGCGCAGCGCGATCAGCCGCACCTGATGGCCGCGCGCGCGCAGCCAGACG
>DASVPF010000394.1:0-7202 GCA_036382965.1 Thiobacillus sp. | reverse complement strand
TGTTCGAAACGCGCTTCCACCGCACAGCCTGGCTGCTCAGAGGGAAGGGCGGCGCGCAGATCGAGGTGGCGCTCGACGTCGGCGAACTGTTCGCCGGAATGACGGTGCAGGGCTGCTACCAGTTCCGCGTCACCCGCAATTCCGATCTGTTCGTCGACGACGAGGAAACCAAGAACCTGCGCCAGGCGCTGCAGGGCGAGCTGCCGCAGCGCCACTTCGGCGCGGCGGTGCGGCTGGAAGTCGCCGACAACTGTTCGGCGTCGATGGCGGCCTTCCTGCTGGAGCAGTTCGAGCTCGACGCCGCCGACCTCTACCAGGAACGCGGCCCGGTCAACCTGGTGCGCCTGATGCAGGTGCCCGACTGGGTCGACCGCCCCGACCTCAAGTTCGCCCCCTTCGTCCCCGCCCTGCCCGCGCGCCTGGCCAAGCAGGACGACATCTTTGCGCACATCCGCAAGAACGACATTCTCCTGCACCACCCGTTCGAATCCTTCCAGCCGGTGATCGACTTCATCGAGCAGGCCGCCGACGACCCCCACGTCGTCGCCATGCGGCAGACGGTGTACCGCACCGGCACCGACTCGAAACTGATGCAGGCGCTGATCCGCGCCGCGCAATCGGGCAAGGAGGTCACCGTGGTGGTCGAACTGATGGCGCGTTTCGACGAGGAAGCCAACATCAACTGGGCCGCCAGGCTGGAAGAAGTCGGTGCCCATGTCATCTACGGCGTGGTCGGCCACAAGACCCACGCCAAGCTCGCACTCGTCATCCGCCGCGAAGACGGCGAACTGCGCCGCTACGCGCATCTGGGCACCGGCAACTACCACGCCCGCACCGCGCGCCTCTACACCGACTTCGGCCTGTTGACCGCCGACGAAGCCATCACCGCCGACGTCGCCAGCCTGTTCACCCAGATCACCGGCCTCGGCAAGGCCGGCAAATTGAAGCGTCTGTGGCAGGCGCCGTTCACCCTGCACAGCGAAGTCGTCGCTGCGATCAATCGTGAAGCCGAGCACGCGGCCGCCGGCAAGCCCGCCGCCATCGTCGCCAAGATGAACGCGCTCCTGGAACCGCAAGTCATCGCCGCGCTCTACGCCGCCAGCCAGTCCGGGGTGAAAATCGACCTCATCATCCGCGGCGTGTGCGCGCTGCGACCCGGCATTGCCGGCCTGTCCGAGCACATCCGTGTGCGCTCGGTGGTCGGACGCTTCCTCGAACACACGCGGATTTTCTATTTCAGGAACGGCGGCGACGAGCTGGTGTACCTGTCGTCGGCCGACTGGATGGACCGCAACTTCTTCCGCCGCATCGAAACCGGCTTCCCCATCCTCAACCCCAGGCTGAAGAAGCGCGTGATTGCGGAGGGACTGAAGCCCTACCTGCGCGACAACGTGCAGGCCTGGGAGATGCAGTCGGACGGCAGCTTCCGCCGCCACAAGCCGCGCCGTGCCAAGCCCTATCGGGCCCAGGACGTGCTGCTGGCGCTGTTCTCGCGCTAACCTGCCACCCCCGGCACGCGGGTGAAGCGTCAACAAAGCTTCACCGGAATGCCACGCCACCGTCACACGACCGTGGCCTGATGGCGGCATGCTGAATCGCGTCACGAACCTGCTCCGCGCGCGCCCGGGCGGCACCACCCAAACCCTCTGGCCTGCGGGCCAGGCAGCCTGCCTCACCCCCGACACGCCTCCCGTTGCCGCGCGTCCGCCCCGCCACTACCGCACGCTGTGGATTTCCGATATCCACCTCGGCACGGCCGGCTGCCAGGCCCGCTATCTGCTCGATTTTCTGAAGCACAACGAATCCGACACGCTCTATCTGGTCGGCGACATCATCGACGGCTGGCAATTGCGCCGCGGCTGGTACTGGCCGCAGTCGCACAACGACGTGGTGCAAAAGCTGCTGCGCAAGGCGCGCAAGGGCACCCGGGTGATCTACGTGCCCGGCAATCACGATTCGATGGCGCGACAATTCATGGGCCTGGCGTTCGGCGATATCGAGGTGGCGGACGAGGTGGTCCACGTCACCGCCGACGGCAGGCGCTTTCTGGTCACCCATGGCGACCGCTTCGATGGCGTGATGCAGCACGCGCGCTGGCTGGCCTATCTGGGCGACACCGGCTACACCCTGATTCTGGCGCTCAACCGCTGGTTCAACGGCGTGCGCACGCGCCTGGGCTACCCCTACTGGTCACTGTCGCAATACCTCAAGCACAAGGTCAAGAACGCGGTCAGCTTCATCACCGCGTTCGAGAAAGTGATGACGGACGAAGCGCGGCGGCGCCATTGCGACGGCGTCATCTGCGGCCACATCCACAAGGCGGAAATCCGCACCCTCGACGGCCTGCTGTACTGCAACGACGGCGACTGGGTGGAAAGCCTGAGCGCGCTCGCCGAAACCGCCGACGGCACGCTCGAAATCCTCCACTGGACCCACTGCCTGGACGAGTCCCACACAACCCGCAAGGCAACCCTAATGGAGACACCATGAAAGTCATGATCGTGACCGACGCCTGGTCGCCGCAAGTCAACGGCGTAGTGCGCACGCTCACCACCACGCGCCGCGAAATGGAGGCCATGGGGCATCAGGTGGACATTCTCTCCCCACTTGAATTCCGCACCCTGCCCTGCCCGACCTATCCGGACATCCGTCTGTCCGTGCTGGCAGGCAACGCGGCTCAGCGGCGCATCCGCGACTTCGCCCCCCACGCGCTGCACATTGCCACCGAGGGCCCGCTCGGCCTGGCCGCGCGCCGCTATGCGCTGCGCAACAAGCTGCCTTTCACCACCGCCTATCACACCCGCTTCCCCGAATACGTCCAGGCCCGCACCGGCATTCCGCTCGCCTGGACCTATCGTTTCCTGCGCTGGTTTCACGGCCCCGCGCGCGCCGTGATGGCGCCTACGCCCGCGGTCAAATCCGACCTCGAAGCGTTCGGCTTCGACAACGTGGTGCTGTGGTCGCGTGGGGTCGATCTCGACGTGTTCAGGGTGCAGGACTCGCATCGCCTCGACAGCGCACATCCGATCTTTCTGTACGTCGGCCGGGTGGCCATCGAAAAAAACGTCGAGGCCTTTTTGCAGCTGGCTCTGCCGGGCTCCAAATGGGTGGTGGGCGACGGCCCGGCGCTGGCCGGCCTGCGCGCCCAGTATCCCGAGGCGCATTACCTCGGCGTGATGAAACAGCCTGAACTGGCCGAAGTCTATGCCGCCGCCGACGTGTTCGTGTTCCCCAGCAAGACCGACACCTTCGGCCTGGTGCTGCTGGAAGCCATGGCCTGCGGCCTGCCCGTGGCCGCCTATCCGGTCACCGGCCCCATCGACGTGCTGGGCGACTCGCCCGCCGGTGTCATGCACGAAGACCTGCGCGAGGCGTGCCTGGCCGCACTCAACATCGAGCGCCACGCCGCGCGTGCGCATGCGGAAAAATTCTCCTGGCGCGCCGCAACCGAACAGTTCGTCGGCCATCTGCATCCCGCCCCGCACACGTCGAACTGCTAGCCCAGTAGGAGCGCCCGCAAGGGGTAGGCCGTGGTTGTCCCCGCAAGGGGGAGGCCGTGGTTGTAAAGCCGACAAGTCGGCAACAACCACGCACTAAAGCCGCTGAGGCGGCAACAACCACGCACCGGCGTCCTCGCCGCGATTTTCGCGCCGTCGCAACAACCATGGCATCGCGGTGTGGATGCCTCTCCTACAAAACCGCCCCAGCCCTTGAAACCCGCCGACTCCGCCCCCACCTCCCGTGCGTTGTGTTTGTAATCCATGGGAGATAAAGACATGTCCGTCACTAAAGAAACCCTGGGCTTCCAGGCCGAAGTCAAACAGCTGCTGCAGCTGATGATCCATTCCTTGTATTCCAACAAGGACATTTTCCTGCGCGAACTGATTTCCAACGGCTCCGACGCCGCCGACAAGCTGCGCTTCGAGGGGCTGTCGGATTCCGCGCTCTATGAAAACGATCCCGACCTCAAGATCCGCATCGCCTTCGACCGCGACGCCCGCACGCTGACCATCACCGATAACGGCATCGGCATGAGCCGGCAGGAAGTCATCGAGCACATCGGCACCATCGCCAAGTCCGGCACCCGCGAATTCTTCAGCCAGCTTTCCGGCGACCAGCAGAAGGACGCCGCGCTGATCGGCCAGTTCGGCGTCGGCTTCTACTCCGCCTTCATCGTCGCCGACCGCGTCACCCTTACCACCCGCCGCGCCGGCCTCACCGCCGAACACGGCGTGCGCTGGGAATCCGAGGGCGCCGGCGACTACACCCTGGAAACCGTCGCCAAGCCCGGCCGCGGCACCGAGATCGTGCTGCATCTGCGCGACGGCGAGGACGAGTTTCTCTCCGACTACAAGATCAAGTCGGTCATCCGCACCTATTCCGACCATATCACCCTGCCCATCGTGATGAAGAAGACGGAATGGAAGGACGGCGTGGAAACCCCCACCGACGAGGATGAGACCGTCAACAAGGCCTCCGCCCTGTGGGCGCGCGCGAAGAAGGACGTCAGCGACGACGAGTACAACGAGTTCTACAAGCACGTCGCCCACGATTTCGAGCCGCCGCTGGCGTGGTCGCACAACCGCGTCGAGGGCAAGCAGGAATACATCTCGCTGCTCTACGTGCCGTCGCGCGCGCCGTTCGATCTTTACGACCGCGAGAAGCGCCACGGCATCAAACTCTACGTACGCCGCGTCTTCATCATGGACGACGCCGAGCAGTTGATGCCGGCCTATCTCAGATTCGTGCGCGGGGTGATCGACTCGGCCGACCTACCCTTGAACGTATCGCGCGAAATCCTGCAATCGAGCCGCGACATCGATGCAATCAAGAATGGCTCGGTGAAGAAAGTGCTGGGCCTCCTGGAAGACCTGGCCGAGAACCAGCCGGAGAAATACGTCGAATTCTGGAACGCCTTCGGCCGCGTGCTGAAGGAAGGCCCGGGCGAGGACTTCGCCAACAAGGAGAAGATCGCCGCCCTGCTCCGCTTCGCCTCCACCCACACCGACAGCGACGCGCAAGTGGTGTCGCTCAAGGACTACATCGGCCGCATGAAGGAAGGCCAGACCGCGATCTACTACATCACTGCCGACAGCTTCGCCGCCGCCAGGCACAGCCCGCACCTCGAAATCTTCCGCAAGAAAGGCATCGAAGTGCTGCTCTTGTCCGACCGCGTCGACGAATGGCTGACCGGCAACCTGCACGAGTTCGACGGCAAGCCCGTGAAGTCCGTCGCCAAGGGCGGGCTGGATCTGGGCGCGCTGGAAGACGAAGCCGAGAAGACCGCGCAGAAGGAAGCCGAGGACGCCATGAAGCCGCTGGTCGAGCGCATCAAGACCACGCTCGGCGAGCGCGTCAAAGACGTCCGCGTCACCCACCGCCTCACCGACTCGCCCGCCTGCCTCGTCACCGGCGAAGGCGACATGAGCGCCAACCTCGAACGCCTGCTCAAGGCCGCCGGCCAGGCCGCGCCCACGGTGAAGCCCACGCTGGAGATCAACCCGGCCCATGCACTGGTCACGCGGCTCAGCGGCGAATCCGACGAAGACCGCTTCGCCGACTGGGCCAACCTGCTGTTCGAGCAGGCGCTGCTGGCGGAAGGCGGTCAGCTCGACGACCCGGCGAGTTTTGTACGGCGGTTGAATGGATTGCTGGCGATGTTGCCGGCCTGATTATGGCAAGAGGCCGTTCGTGCATCGTGAGCTTGACGAACGATCGAAACACGAATGGCTTTAATCTTTTGTTCAGAGCGCGACTGAGCAATCTAGGAAGCGGACGTTGGCGTGAAATGAACATGGAGTCGCGGATGACGGACAAACCAATCCTTGACCTTCGGCGTCTTGTGCGTGCCGTAGTTGTCCATGACCAGATGGACATCGAGAGCGGCCGGCACATTGGCGTCGATGGTACGCAGGAACTGGAGGAATTCACTGCCGCGATGGCGGCGGTGCAGTTCGCCGATCACGATCACGTTGCCAGAGGCGATGTCGAGCGCCGCGAACAGTGTCGTCGTGCCATGGCGCATGTAGTCGTGGGTACGTCGCTCGGGAATGCCGGGCGCCCGCGGCAGGATCGGCTGCGTACGGTCAAGCGCCTGAATCTGGCTCTTCTCGTCGACGCACAATACCAGGGCCCTGATCGGCGGGTCGAGATACAGGCCGACGATGTCACGCACCTTTTCGACGAACTGCGGATCGGTCGAGAGCTTGAAGGTTTCCTGACGATGGGGCTGCAAGCCAAAGGCGCGCCAGATGCGCGTGACTGCCGTTTGCGACATATCCATCTCGCGGGCCATGCTGCGCGTACTCCAGTGGGTGGCGTTCCTGGGCACCGATTCGAGCGTCCGGGCGATCACGGCGTCGACCTGGGTATCGCCGATCGTGCAGGTTGATCGTTCAACCTCTGAGACATGCGATAAGCATATTTGCTCAACGAACTTTTAATTCACGACACTAGGGAATCCCTGAACAAGTCCCGCTTTCAATTCTCCATCCTGGCGAAAGGCAGTGCCGCCACCGGATTCGCGGTGCGCGGACGCGCGATACCGCAGTGTTTACTCTCTTGAGGACTGCCCTGGCAGCGCCGCTTCTGGGTATCGGGGCGGCCGCCTGGGCGCAGGGGGCTTTTATCTCGATTTCCGGAGACTACGGGGATGTCGGCTCCACGCGGGAAGAGCCGTCAGAATTTTTTCGGGCACCGCCAGTAGCCGTCGAAGCCGTGCCTTTCGATTTTCAGGACTGTCCTCCGGCGAAGATCAAGACGAACGTCGTGTTCGGTGACGCAATCGTGGCCACCCCCGTGGATAGCCTCAGCTTGACCGCCCGAACAATCGAAAACAGGCGGAAAAGCGGGGATGCCGCCGACGCTCTGGGATCCGGCTTCCTGATCCTGGGAGATTACCGGCCGAACCTTGTGTTAAGCGTTTCCTATCAACTACGTGCCGTAAGGCTTCTGGACAATTCCTTCCATGCCTGCGTGAGGGAGCTGAATGTTTCCGCGACGTTTACGCCCGTGATAACCATCGCGCGGGAAGTCACGCACGGAAGCTGTCTGGAGCGCGAAGTGCTGGCTCACGAACGCGGGCACTGGGCCATCGACAATGCGGCCCTCCCGGAGCTGAGTCTTCAACTCGATGAGGCCGCCGTTGCTGGAGCCAAGCCGGGATTTGACGGCGAGACCCTGGCAGAGGTGCGGTCCCGGGT
>DASVPF010000393.1:0-2093 GCA_036382965.1 Thiobacillus sp. | reverse complement strand
ATCCTTCCGGCAGGCCGCCTCAGCGCAACGGAAGACGCCCGGGCGCCTGGTGGCGTAGGCATGATTCACGACGCCGCAATGCGGGCAGACGGGGCCATCGGGCCAAAGTACGCTTTCGAGATATTCGCGCGCTGCGGTGTCATCGCGAAACTGGCGTGCTGAAAAGTGATCCATAACCAAGCCCTCTTGCTGACCCCAATACAGCATATAGAGCTTGTGGTGTCAACCGGATAATTGGGACTATTCTCTATCGTCCGGCTCGTCGAGGGGCGCCATCTAGCCCGTCCTATTCACCCAAAATAGCGTAGTTGGTTGCCTGCGGCGTGATTTTTGGCGCAGGTCACGGCGCTGCGATCGCATCGGAGGGTGACGACGCGGCGAGTTACGATTTTATTTTTCGTGGTTGGAGGTTTCGATGACGGGTTCGATGCGGCGACAGCGCCGCGTCGCTCAAGGTCCGGCTGCGCAGAACCGCCCGGCAAGCTGGCGGAAGACTGCGCGATCGGGACATGCGGTGGGTAGGAAGACACGGATGCGGGCTGCGCCCTCGATCACGCGCGCGGCGATCTTGATCAGACGAAGCCGTAGCGTCGCGAACTCGGCAAACGAGAGCGGCGAGCGCTTTGCGATCGCATCGCGCATGGTGAGCATGAGCCAATAGGCGGCGGTGTGCAGAATCAGCCGGAACTGGTTGGCCTTTGGATCGCGGCACGAGGTGCGGTCGGAGGCGAGTTGCGCTTTGTGCCACTTGATGAAGTTCTCGGCCTGGCCGCGGCCGCAGTAGACGGTCTCGTAGAGATGTTTTGCCGTCCCCTTGAGCGAGGTGACGACGTAGCGGACGTCGAGGCCTTTCTCCGTAGCCTCGATGCGGGCAGCGATGCGGCGCTGCCTGCTCCAGCTTTTGGCGCCGTAGCTCAGCGTGGCGAAGGTGCGCAGCTTCGCCACGGAACCCGTCGCCCGCCTGACACACAGCGCATCGGCGGCCTCCTCGGTCATGGCCTTGAGCACCGCGTTGCCACCAAAGCCAAAAATGTAGTCCACGCCTTGCTGTTCGCACCATTCCATCGCTTCGTCCCGGCCATAATGGCTGTCGCCGCGCACCAGGATGAGGACTTTGGGCCAGTGGCCGCGGATGCGCCCAATCACGTGTTTGAGGATGGTGCGCACCTCCGCGCCGGCGGGCGTCTTGCCTTCACGCAGGATCACCGCCACGGGCTTGCCGCTGGTTCCTTCATAGATATGGATCGGCAGGAAGCAGCGCTCGTCGTAATGCGCGTTGAACAACGACAGTTGCTGATGGCCGTGCACCGCATCGAACGTGTCGTCGATGTCCAGCGTGATCGACGCCGGTGCGCGGCGGTAGCTCTGGCAGAACTGGTCCACCATGGCCGCCATCATCCGGGCGATTTCGATCTTCGACGGCGCATTCTCCAGCCGCGACATCGTCGGCTGCGAGCACAGAGTATCGCCCGATTCCGGCAGCCGGCCTACCGCCATCTTGAAGATCGGATCGTATCTCAGTGAATCGCAATCATCGGCATCCTCGTAGCCCGCTGCAATCGCCAATATCCGAAGCCGAATCATCTCCTCGACCGTATGCATGATGAGCTCCGGAGCGCGCTTGTCCTTAAGACACCCTGAAAGGCGCCGCGCGATCCCGAGCCGCTTCTCGACACCGCGCAGCATAAGTACGCCCGCGTCCGACGAAAGCTGACCACCATCGAAGCCCACGCTCAGTTTCTTGCGGGCAACCGATGGAAGATCGAACGAAACTGCATTATCTTCGCTCATGACGGGTGTGGCGCTCCTCAATCGATCAATGAATCGGCTTCGCAACCAGAATCATGAATCGAATGGCGGCTCGGCGCTACATCCGTCGCTCATTTTTGTAGTTTGCGTGAATAAGACGGGCTAGACGCGCATTTGCGTGCCGCCGTTTACCGTGCGCCGTCGTCGCCCATCGGGCCGATACCGGGTCGGTCCGCGCACGGACGCACGCCATGACAAGCATCAACGCGCGCAATTGCGCGCACCGCGTTTACGGCGCGGTGACGCTATTCGCCGGTGACGTTGTCTTCGATGAAGTCGGGATG
>DASVPF010000392.1:0-7568 GCA_036382965.1 Thiobacillus sp. | reverse complement strand
CTGGCGCAGCAGTTCGTGACCCACGGTGCCGCATACGCCGGTGATTAAAACGCTTTTGCCTGTCCAGTGGTCCATGTATTTATCCTTGGGGTTATCGGTTTCGAGAGCAAGTCTAGCGGCTGGCGCGCAATCGAGCCGCGATACGGCGGCCGGCGTATCGAGCCAACTCGGGCCACCCCACTTCATTGCCTGCCAGCGCGAGCTTGCGCGCGAAGCTGCCAAGATTGTCCTGGTTGAATATCGAAAGCCGGCGTAGCCGGTAGGGGTCGCCATCACGCAAGGCCCATCCGCTGCGGGTGGTACAGGCGGAACGGTATCCGGCGGCCTGCGCCGCGCCGGCGCAGCGCGCGTCCCATGCGCCATAGGGATAGGCAAAGCCGTTGACCGCATTGCCCAGAAGATCTTCCAGCATGGCCTTGGAGTCCGCAAGTTCCTGCATCATGCGCGCATGGTCGACTTCGGTCAGGCGCATATGATTGACCGTGTGGGAGCCGATCTCCATGCCGCTTTCCTGCATGTCGCGCAGTTCGATCGCGTTCAGCAGCCGCCCTTGAGGGCGACCGTCCTCTGGCCATTGGGGAGATCGCCCAACCGAGCCGGAAACGACGAACCAACTTGCACGCATCCCCCGCTTCCGGAGTTCTTCACAGGCGGCAAGGTTGTCGACGTAGCCGTCGTCGAAGGTGACGACGGCGGTACGGCCTGTCCATGCCCCGGCCGGCGCCGCGGCAAGCTCTGCCATGGTGGGGGTGGCGTACCCCTCGGCCGCAAGGAAATCGAGTTGCCGGCGGAACTGCCGCATGGAGACGGCCCACGGCCAGACGGGAATGCCCGCTCCGGGTGTGATGGCGTGGTACATGAGCATGACCGGGCCGTGCTCGCCAGCACGGCGATGAAGCAATCGCGTGAGGGGATCAAGCATCTCGGTAGCCCCACTGTTTCATCAGCCAACCGGTCGCGTAATTGCTCATATGGCCGCAGCCCTGGCTAGGCGCAGTTTTGTTTTCCAGCGTTGCTGTTCGGTCTGCAGCGAGGCAATCGGCAGGTAGAGGAAACAGGCTGCGTAGACGAGCCCGCCGAGTGTTCCCATGACGGCGACATAGGCGAGGTCGTGGTTGCGCACGCTTTCCGGCAGGGTGTGCTCGAGCACGAACAGCACGCAGGCAAGAATTGTATTCAAAATCACGGCTGGAGCCAGGGCGCGAACATAAAGCGACCGGTCGGCTTTCAGACAGCTTATCGCAAGCCAATAAATGTAGAGCGCACTGAATAGGGAGGATGCCACGATGGCGTAGGCCACGCCGTCGATTCCGTGAGACAGTCCGATCAACACGGCAAGAAAGGTGACCACGATGGTGGAGGACTGAACCATGACTTCACGATCCAGCCAGTTCTGTGCAGCAAGAACGGCACCCGACAGGTTGTCCATGAGCCAGAAAGGCCAGGCAAGCGCCAGGATAAAGAGCGGCGCAGCGGATTCGACCCACTTGGCGCCATATATCCCGCGAATCAGGGGTTCCGACAGCCACAAAAAGCCGATGTAGAAAGGGGTGGCGTAAACCGCGACCAGCGCGATGCTGCGAAAGAACAGGTAGCGGCATTTGTCCAGGTTGTCCTGTTCGGCAGCCATGGCTCGGAAGAGAACCTGATAAATGGAGCCGGTAATGAATGTGTGCGGCATCCTCGCAAGACTCTCGCCCTTGTTGTAGAGCCCGAGGCTGGCGGCGCCGAGGGTGCGGGAGAGAATGAAGAGCCCCACCTGCTTGCGTAGATACACCAGGATGTCGGTGACTGAAACGAGCAGTCCGTAGCGGGCGATATCGCGTCCCCGGCGGATATCCAGCGAAAAGCTCGGCCGCCATTTGGACAAGGGGATGATCAGGAACATATTTGCGATCGAGCCGGCGATGCCGCCAAAAATCAGGCTCCAGACACCGTATCCCATATACGCCATGCTGACGCTGGTTGTGCTTCCGACGACCTGGGTCATGATTCGAACACCCACCTGTTCCTTGAAGCGCATTTCCCGATGCAGGATGCTGCTCGGGAGATTGACGAGGGGGCGAAAAATGAACGACAGCGCAGAGACGCGGAGCAGATCGGCATAGATCGGGTTGTTGTACCACTTGGCAAAGCTGGGGGCGACGAGGAAAAAGCCGGCGTAAATCAGGCATCCGATGATGAATTGCAGCGTGAAGACCGTGTCGTAATCCTGCTTCGTCGTCTGTTTGGCGCGTACCAGTGCCTGACCCATGCCGCCGCCCGCGACGAAGCCTGCCAGGCCGGTGAAAACCTGCATGGTGACCAGCATGCCGAAGTCTTCCGGCACCAGCAGGCGTGCAAGCACGACGCCAATGATGAACGTGATGGCCTGGCTGCCGGTATTGCCGATAAACAGCCAGGCCGCCCCGCGGCGGATCGTGTGTCCGAGGCTCATGACGCGCGTCGCCTCGCAAGGCGGGCAACTGTGGAGAGATGGCCGGAAACGCCGAGATTACGACCGCGCGACAAACGCTTGGAGCGGCATGGAATGCCATTTCCTGCCCCGCTGAAAACATCTCGGGCTAGAGCAGGCGGCAGGCAGAAAGGAAGAGGGGCGCTTTGCATGACTGTGTATTGTATTCCGGGAGCGGTTGAGCAAACGTTGTGCCACGCGCCCAAGCGGGTATACCACAGCTTTGGTTACAATGAGCCGTCAGCTTCCATCCTGTGCTTCCGTACGCCATGCAAACCCTCAACGTCGATCTCGGCGAGCGTTCCTATCCCATCCACATCGGCGCCGGCCTGCTCGACCGGCCCGACCTGCTGCTGCCGCACCTGTCGCAGAAGCGCGTGGCGGTGGTGACCAATACCACTGTGGCGCCGCTGTATCTGGAGCGCCTCACCACCACGCTGCTGGCGGGCGGCGTGGCCGCCATGCCCATCGTGCTGCCGGACGGCGAGGCCTACAAGAACTGGGAAACGCTGAACCTGATTTTCGATGCGCTGCTGACCCAGCGTGCCGAGCGCAAGACCACGCTCATTGCATTGGGCGGCGGCGTGATCGGCGACATGACCGGCTTCGCGGCGGCGTGCTACCAGCGCGGCATGCCCTTCATCCAGATTCCCACCACGCTGCTGTCGCAGGTCGATTCGTCGGTGGGCGGCAAGACCGGGATCAACCATCCGCTCGGCAAGAACATGATCGGCGCCTTCTACCAGCCAAAAGTGGTGCTGGCCGATACCGACACGCTGAAGACCCTGCCGACGCGCGAACTGTCGGCGGGGCTCGCCGAGGTGATCAAGTACGGCCTGATCCGGGACGCCGACTTCCTCGCCTGGCTGGAAGCCAATATGGACAAGCTGCGCGCGCTCGACCCGGCGGCGATCATGCATGCGATCTACCGCTCGTGCGAGATCAAGGCGCAGGTGGTGGGCGAGGACGAGCGCGAAGGCGGCATCCGCGCCATCCTCAACCTCGGCCACACCTTCGGCCACGCGATCGAGACCGGCATGGGCTACGGCAACTGGCTGCACGGCGAGGCCGTGGCGGCCGGCATGGCGATGGCGGCGCAAACTTCGCAGCGCATGGGCTGGCTCACCGAGGCGGACGTGGCGCGCACACGCGCGCTGATCTGCGCCGCCGGATTGCCCGATGTGGCGCCGGACCTGGGCGTGGCGACCTGGCTCGATTACATGGGCCACGACAAGAAGGTCGAGAGCGGAAAACTGCGCTTCGTGCTGCTGAAGAAACTGGGCGAGGCGGTGATCACCGGCGACGTGCCGGCCGGTGTGCTGACCGGCGTGCTCACCGCGCCAGCTTGAAAGGAAATTGATGGAACCGTTAGCATCCTACGCAGCGCATTCCAGTCAGTCCCGCGGGCGCCTGCATGCCGAACCGCCAGCTGCGCCGCGCTCCGAATTCCAGCGCGACCGCGACCGCATCATCCACTCCACGGCGTTCCGGCGGCTGGAATACAAGACCCAGGTGTTCGTCAACCACGAAGGCGACCTGTTCCGCACGCGGCTCACGCACAGCATCGAGGTCGCGCAGATCGGCCGCACCATTGCGCGATTATTGAACCTGAATGAGGATCTGGTGGAAGCCGTGGCGCTGGCGCACGACCTCGGCCACACCCCGTTCGGCCACGCCGGGCAGGACGCGCTGAATGCCTGCATGCGCGAGCACGGCGGCTTCGAGCACAACCTGCAATCGCTGCGCGTGGTCGATCTGCTGGAAGAACGCTACGCCGAATTCGACGGGCTGAATCTCACCTTCGAGGCGCGCGAGGGCATCCTCAAGCATTGCTCGCTCATCAACGCCGAGAAGCTCGGCGAACTCGGCCGGCGTTTTCTCGACAAGCGGCAGCCTTCGCTCGAAGCGCAGATCGCCAACCTCGCCGACGAGATCGCCTACAACAACCACGACGTCGACGACGGCCTGCGCTCGGGTCTGATCACGCTGGAGCAGTTGAGCGAAGTGCAGATATTCGCCCGCCACCTCGCCGAAGTGCGCGCGAAATATCCGGCGTTGAACGGCCGCCGCGTGGTGACTGAAACCGTGCGCCGCATCATCAACACGCTGATCCTCGATCTGGTGAACACGACGCGGAAGAACATCGAGAACAGCGGCGTCGCGACCATCGCCGACGTGCGCGCCGCGCCGCCGCTGGCGGCGTTCAGCCCGGCGCTGCTCGACGCGCACCGCGAGCTCAAGCGCTTCCTGCTGCACCACCTGTACCGCCATTACAAGGTGGCGCGCATGAGCGCCAAGGCCGGCCGCATCATCAGCGACCTCTACACGGCGTTCACCGGCGATGCGCGCCTGTTGCCGCCCGAACACCAGGCGCGCGAATCGCTGGAAGGCGCGCGCGCGGTGGCCGACTACATCGCGGGCATGACCGACCGCTACGCCATGCGCGAGCACCGGCGGATTTTCGCGGTGGAAGAGATTTACGGCTGAGCGGGCGCTCTTGGCATCAGTCTCCCGGTGGCAGCGTGCGCGCCGCCACCCAGCATGTCACCTCGCGCGCCCCAGCGCGCTTCAAGGTCGCGGCCAATTCGTCGAGACTGGTGCCGGTCGTCATCACGTCGTCGATCAGTGCGATGTGCTGTCCGTGAACGTCGCCCGAACACGCGAAGGCGCCGCGCACGTTGCGCCGCCGCGCGTCGTGCTTCAGTCCCATTTGCGGCGGCGTGTCGCGGATGCGCTGACAGCTGGCTGTGTCGAGCGCGAGGTCGAGCCGCTTCGCCACTTCGCGGGCGATTTGGCTGGCGTGGTTGAAGCCGCGTTCGCGGATGCGGGCTGCATGCAGCGGCATGGCGATCAGGCGGTCGGGGCGCGGCGCGCGCTCGACGGCGCGCACCAGGCATTCGCCGAGCGCGGGGGCGATGGCGAGCTGGCCGTGATACTTCAGGCGCGGGATCATCTGGTCGAGCGGAAACGCATAGGCCAGCGCGGCAAGGGTGCGGTCGAACGCGGGCGGGCGTTTGAGGCAGATTCCGCAGGTCTGGCCGTCGGGCGTGGGCGCGGCGCACTGCGGGCATTGCGGCTGGCGGTGCCAGGGCAGGTCGGCCAGGCAGGCGCGGCACAGGTACCCCGCCCTGGCTGCCGTTCCACAAAGCAGACAACTCCGGGGAAAGAGTCGATTAAAAAATGAGCCGATGTTCAATTTTGTTCCGCAAAAAGTTTGACAGAGACGCCGCCGCCCCCGAGAATTCCGGCCATGAACGCCAAACGTGTCATCCCCGCTGCCTCCTCCCGCTTCGCCGCACAGTTGTTCAACCTGATCACCGTCGCGGTGATGCTGGTTTCGCTGACCGCATTGTTGCTGGGCAAGCTCCTCGCCAGCCACAAGGTCGGTTTCCTGCCTTTCGTGCTGTCGCTGCCGCCGATCATGATCTGGCTGGGGGCGTCGATTTTCGTCTACGCCAGTATCGCCCACCATCCCAATGCGCGCGCCGCCCATTTCAACAAGTGGGCAGGCTACCGTTTTTACGGCGTGATGGGCAGTCTAGTGGTGATCGGCCCGGCGATCTATGGCCTGCTCGACGGCTGGCAGGGGCTGATGCTGGTGCTTGGGCTGGCGGTAGCGATCATCGTGCCGTGGGCGCTGTTCGACATCTATAAGGCCGCGCGCGAATCGTGGCAGGACGTGACGATCGAGGTGGGGAATCAGCCATAAGCGGGTTCCGTTTGCAGCGTGACGATTTGACGAGACACAATCCATGAATGACATGACCCAAGCCGTCCCGCGCCGCTCGATGGCCGATATCGAAGCGCTGTTTTCTCTGCCGTTCGCCGACCTGATGTTCCGCGCGCAGACGGTGCACAGGGAAAGTTTCGATCCCAACCGCGTGCAGTTGTCGACCCTGCTGTCGATCAAGACCGGCGGCTGCTCCGAGGACTGCGGCTACTGTCCGCAGTCGGCGCGCTACGACGCTGGCGTCGAGAACCAGGGCCTGCTCGATATCGACGACGTGCTGGCCGCTGCCCGTGCTGCCAAGGCCGCAGGCGCCTCGCGCTTCTGCATGGGCGCGGCGTGGCGCGGGCCGAAGCAGCGCGACCTCGAACCGGTGCTCGAGATGGTGCGCTCGGTCCGCGCACTGGGGCTGGAAACCTGTGCCACGCTCGGCATGCTGAAGGACGGCCAGGCCGAGCAGTTGAAGGAAGCCGGGCTCGACTACTACAACCACAACCTCGACACCGCACCCGAGTTCTACGGCGAGATCGTCACCACCCGCGACTACCAGGATCGTCTCGATACCCTCGAGCGCGTGCGCCAGGCCGACCTGCACGTATGCTGCGGCGGCATCGTCGGCATGGGCGAATCGCGCACCCAGCGCGCCGGCCTCATCGCGCAGCTGGCGAGCCTCGACCCGCAGCCGGAGTCGGTGCCGATCAACCTGCTGGTGCAGATTGAGGGCACGCCGCTCGCCGGCACCGAGGCGCTCGACCCGCTGGAGTTCGTGCGTACCATCGCGGTCGCGCGCATCTGCATGCCGAAGAGCTTCGTGCGCCTGTCCGCCGGCCGCCAGCAGATGAGCGACGCGGTGCAGGCGCTGTGCTTCCTTGCCGGCGCCAATTCGATCTTTTACGGCGAGAAGCTGCTCACCACCGGCAACCCCGAGTGGGAGCGCGACCAGCGTCTGTTCGATTCGCTGGGCCTACAGCCGTTGTGACGCACGCTGCGCTGAGCCGCCTGCAGCAGGGGCTGGCGGCACTGAAGGCCGATCACCTCGAGCGCAAGCGCTTATTGCTCGACGGCGCGCAGGGCGCCCACGTCACGATCGACGGTCGGCGCGTCGTCTCCTTCTGCAGCAACGACTACCTCGGCCTTGCCGCCGATCCGGCGCTGCTTGCAGCCGCGCACGCCGCGCTCGATCAATGCGGCGTCGGGGCGGGTGCCGCGCATCTGATCACCGGCCATCACCGTTTCCACCACGACTTCGAAGCGGCGTTCGCGCACTTCGTCGGCAAGCCGGCGGCGCTCCTGTTTTCCAGCGGCTACATGGCCAACCTCGGCGCCGTGACCGCATTGCTCGGGCGCCATGGCGAAGTGTTCGCCGACAAGCTCAACCACGCCTCG
>DASVPF010000391.1:0-4333 GCA_036382965.1 Thiobacillus sp. | reverse complement strand
CAAGAGACAGCCGATTTCCGCCAGGCCGGGCGCGACGAGGCTGGAGAGATCGGCCCCGGCACGCTTGGGGAGCAGAACGATGGGCCGTTCCGGCGAGGCAAGGAAGGCTTCGAGCTCGGGCGTCGCTTGGACGGCGTGGCGCAGCGCTTCGATGCCGGCGAACATCACCGCCAGCGGCTTCGCCGGACGCGGCTTGCGTGTGCGCAGCGTGGCGACGGCTCTGTCGTTCCTGGCGTCGCACAGCAGGTGATAGCCGCCGACGCCTTTCACCGCGACGATCTTGCCGGCGCGCAGCGCGGCGACGGCGGCGGCGAACGCGGCTTCGTCGCCGTCGAGCGTGGTCTCGGCCGCGACGAACTGCAGGTGCGGCCCGCACACCGAGCAGGCGATCGGCTCGGCGTGGAAGCGGCGGTCGAACGGGTTTTCGTATTCGCGCCGGCAATCCGGGCACAGCGCGAAATCGTGCATGGCCGTGTTGGGGCGGTCGTAGGGCAGGGCGGTGATCAGCGTGTAGCGCGGGCCGCACTGGGTGCAGTTGATGAAGGGATAGCGGTGGCGGCGGTTGGCCGGGTCGTGCAGCTCGGCGAGGCAATCGGCGCAGACGAAGCCGTCGGCGGGAAGGTGGATGGAGCATGCATCGGCCATTGTTGACGATGCATCATTCTGGGAGCCGGCATGACCCGAGCGGCTGTCGAGGATGGTGAATGCGTCGGCGTATTCGGGTGCGCAGCGTGCGGCGGCCAGCGGACCGGGGGCGGACAGGGGCGGCGCTTCGCTCAGCAGCGCGTCGCTGAAGTGCCGGAGTTGTGCGGGCGTGCCTTCGGCGTGGATTTCCACCGCGCCGTTGACGTTGCGCACCCAGCCCTTGATCTGATGTCGATGCGCCAGACGGTAGACAAAGGGCCGGAAGCCCACGCCCTGCACCCGGCCGCTGATCGTGATGCGCTGAGCGGTCGCTGCCTGCAGAGCTTCAGGCATCGGCGGCGACACGTACGCCGCTCGCCCACCAGATGCGGCAGGCACCCTCGTCCGACACCATGCAGGGGCCGACCGGATTGCGCGGGGTGCAGGCGCGGCCGTAGATGCGGCACTGGTTGGGATAGATTTTCCCCAGCACTACCTGCGCGCAATCGCAGCCGGGCGGCATTTCGCCGGCGCGGCAACGGCCAGGTTGATTGGAGTCGGCTTCGGCATGGTCGGGGAAAAGTTGACGCGCGTCGTGCCGGGCGTAGGCGGGTTTCAAGGCAAAGCCCGAGCGCGGGATGATGCCGATGCCGCGCCAGTTGGCGTCGACGATGTCGAGCGTGTCGTCGAGCATGCGGCGTGCGGTGGGATTGCCGCCGGGGTGGGCGACTTCCTGGTAGCAGTTGTCGAGGAAGCACTCGCCGCTTTGCAGTTGCCGCAGCACGGAATAGAACGACGCCAGCAGGGACTCCGGCACGAAGCCGGCGACCGCGGCGGGGATCTCGTGGCGGTCGACGACGAAGGCCCATTCCTGCGGCCCCATCACGGTGGAGACGTGGCCGGGCGCGATGAGCGCATCGAAGCCGGGGCTGCCCGGGCTGGTTTCAAAACTAGCGAGCAGCATCGCTACCGCCGGCCAAGTCAGCCGGCCGGACAGCAGGATGCTGAGATTGTCGGGCAGGCCCTCCGATACCATCGCTGCGACCGGCGCGGTGGTGGTCTCGAAGCCGGCAGCGAAGAACACCACCGGCCGGTCCGAATTCTCCCGTGCGATCCTGCGCGCGTCGAGCGGACTGGCGATCGGCCGCACGTCGGCGCCTGCGGCCTGCGCCTCGGCGAGCGAGCGCACGTCGCCTTTCTTCACGTTCACCGGCACCCGCAGCATGTCGCCGAAGGCGACCAGAATCACCTTGTTGTGCAGTGCGAGCTGGATCGCCTGGTAGACGTCCTCTTCCGGACATACGCACACCGGACAGCCGGGGCCCGGCACCACTTCCAGCCATTCCGGCAGCGCGCCGCGCAGGCCGGCCTGGGTGATCGAGCGTTCATGGCCGCCGCACACGTTCATGATCTTGACCGGGCGGTCGACCTTGAGGGCGTGGATTTTCTCCAGCCAGACGCGGGCGTTGTCCATGATGCGCTCTCCCTTATGCGGTGACGTGGTGATAACGCTGGCCATCGGACTGGATCGCCGGGCGGCGCGACCGGCCCAGCGCCACGCGGGCGCGCTGCGCGGCAAGCTGTTCGCGCAGCCACGCCAGCCAGGCGTCCATGCCCGTCCCCTTGCGGGCCGACAGCCGCATCACCGGCGCCGGGTTGGCGAGGTTGCGCAGATGGCTTTCAGCCCGGTCCGGATCGAAATCGTCGAGCACGGCCAGCAGATCGGTCTTGGTCAAGAGCATGGCGTCGGCGGCACGGAACATGACCGGATATTTGGCCGGCTTGTCGTCGCCCTCGGTGACCGAGAGCAGGGTGACGTTGAGATGCTGGCCGAGATCGAAGCTGGCGGGGCAGACCAGGTTGCCGACGTTCTCGATGAACAGGAGGTCGATGCCGTCGAGGTTCATGTGATGCAGCGCGTCGTGCACCAGATGGGCGTCGAGGTGGCAGGCCGTCCCGGTTACGATCTGGTGCGCCGTAACCCCGAGGGCGCGGATGCGCGCGGCGTCGTTCTCGGTTTCCAGGTCGCCCTCGATCACGGCGCAGGTGAATTCGTCTTTCAGCGCGGTGAGCGTGGCTTCCAGCAGCGCGGTCTTGCCGGAGCCGGGCGACGACATCAGGTTGATCGCGAGGAGTCCGCGCGTGTCGAAGTGCGCACGGTTGTGCGTGGCCTGGTCGTCGTTCTTCGCCAGCAGGCCTTTCAGTACCGACACCGCCGTCGCGCCCCGGGCGACGGGCTTGAACGCGAGGTGCCGGTTGCCGGGGGTGAGGTTGCAGCCGCAGGTGTCACACATGGTTAGGAAATAGGATCTAGGAGTTAGGGGCTAGAGTGCGTGTGGTTTCGAGTTCGACGCTTTCGAGCAGGAGTTCGTCGCCACTTGTGATTTGGGTATGCCAGTCGCCGCAGGTGCCGCAGAGCAGGCGGTTCATCGCGACTTCGGTTTCCGCGCCGCAGGTCTCGCAGCGCACCTTGATCGCTGCGTGGGCGAATTCGAGTTTGGCGTGTTCGAGGCGGCTGCCGGCGGCCGCCAGCGGAAAGGCATGGGCCAGCAGGTCGGGCACGACGCCGGCCAGCGGGCCGATGCACACGCGGATACTGCTTGCCTGCGTCGCGCCATGCTGGCTGATCACGGCTTCCACCTGTTCGACCAAAGCCTGCGCCACGGCAAGTTCATGCACCGCCTTCCTCCAGGATCTGATCGAGCAGTTCCCAGGAGGTGCGCGCATCGGCCTCGGTGACTTTCTGGATGGCGTAGCCGACGTGGACCATGACGAAGTCGCCGATCGTAGGCGGTTCGTCCTGCATCATGAACAGGCTGACGTCGCGCCATACCCCCTTGGCCTGGCAGCGCGCGGTGAAACCGTCGATCAATTCGATCTGCATGGGGATGGCGAGGCACATGAGCGGCAACCGGAAACGGCACTCAAATCAGTATAAGTGTTTTGCCGGCAATGCAAGGGCCGGCAACGTTGCAGAATAATGATGAAGAATCAGATGCTTGAGCATTCCACTCGGTTGTTATTCAAACACCTGCTGCTAGATTGAATCCATGAGAACGCTCGTCCTCGGCATCGGCAATCTCCTGCTTACGGACGAAGGCGTGGGCATGCACGTGCTGCAGGCACTCGAATCCGAGTTGGCCCATATGACCGATATGACCCTGCTCGATGGCGGTACGCTGTCGTTCACTTTGGCGGGACCGATCGAGGAAGTTGATGCGCTGATCGTCGTCGATGCCGCCAACATCAAGTCTCAACCGGGCGAATGGACGTTGCTGCAAGGGGAGGAAATGGACACGTTCCTGCTGGGAAATCGCCGCGCCACGGTGAACGAAGTGGGGCTGACCGATCTGCGTGCCATCGCCATGCTGGCCGGGCACTGGCCGGAAAAACGGGCAATGCTGGCCATCCAGCCGCCGTCATCGACTGGGGCGAACATCCCACCCCAGCGGTTGCCGCAGCCATTGCTCCGGCGTGCGCGGCGATCCACGACCTCATCCGGGAATGGCGCCATGTCGCTTGACGCCATTCCCATCCACCTCGTTTCCAATACGCCGCCGCTGCCGGCCTGACCGGCAATGCGCCACCGTGTCCGCTTCGATGAAGCCGGGTTGGGTCACATCCCACACGCCTGCCTGGATGGGAATGTGCTTCTTCAGCAAGGTGCCGGGCTTGGTGCCGGACAGGCCCCGGCGCCCCGCCTGAGCGC
>DASVPF010000390.1:0-1664 GCA_036382965.1 Thiobacillus sp. | reverse complement strand
GGGGTGCGGCGGCCGCGCGCGTCGGGCGGGCCGAGTTCGGTCGTCACGAGCTTGACGCCTTCGACCTTGCCGTCGCCGACGATTTCGACCGGCTGGCGGTTCCACAGGAATTGCACGCCTTCTTCCTTGGCGTTGCCGACTTCGCGCTTGGAGCCGGGCATGTTCTTCTCGTCGCGGCGGTAGGCGCAGGTGACGCTGGCCGCGCCCTGGCGGATGCTGGTGCGGTTGCAGTCCATCGCGGTGTCGCCGCCGCCCAGCACCACCACGCGCAGGCCTTTCATGTCGTGGTAGACCTCGTCCGGCGTGGCCAGGTCGAGGCATTTGCGCACGTTGGAAATCAGGAAGGGCAGCGCTTCCAGCACGCCGGGCAGGTCCTCGCCGGGGAAGCCGCCTTTCATGTAGGTGTAGGTGCCCATGCCCATGAACACGGCGTCGTATTCGTCGAGCAGGGATTGCATCGAGATGTCCTTGCCGACGTCGGTGTTGAGGCGGAACTCGACGCCCATGCCCTCGAATACGTCGCGGCGGCGCGTCATCACCGTTTTTTCCATCTTGAATTCGGGGATGCCGAAGGTCAAAAGGCCGCCGATTTCGTCGTAGCGGTCGAACACCACCGGCGTCACGCCGTTGCGCGCCAGCACGTCGGCGCAGCCCAGGCCGGCAGGTCCGGCGCCGATCACCGCGACCCGTTTGCCGGTCGGCACCACGTTCGACATGTCGGGGCGCCAGCCGGCCTTGAAGGCTTCTTCGGAAATGAAGCGTTCGATCTGGCCGATGGTCACCGCGCCGAAACCGCCCTCGCCATTGAAGCCGTCGCTGTTGAGCGTGCACGCGCCTTCGCACAGGCGGTCCTGCGGACAGACGCGGCCGCATACCTCGGGCAGCGAATTGGTCTGGTGGCTCAATTCGGCCGCCTCGAACAACCGGCCCTCGTTCACCAGCTTCAACCAGTTGGGAATGTAGTTGTGCACCGGGCACTTCCACTCGCAATACGGGTTGCCGCAACCGAGGCAACGGTCGGCCTGTTCCTGCGCCTGCGCCGTATTCATCCTGGCGTAGATTTCGCGGAACTCATGCTTGCGTACGTCGGCGGGCGTTTTCTCGCCGTCGCGCCGGGGCTGCTTCAAAAACTGGAATACGTCACCCATGTTAGAGCCTGTTTCAGTAGTAATCATGCCCCGCGCCGGTTGCCTGCGGGTGCAGGGCAAGGCGTGGGGAGCGAAGTTTGGTTAATCCAAATGAGCGAGCCGCGGCCATGTTCCCGCAGACAATCGGCCCTTCGGGTTGAGACCAGGACCGGCGTCTGCGGCGTTGCAGCGCTTGGCAAGGGGTGACCCTTGCCGGCGCACTGCGCCTTGCATCCATCCGATCCTGGTCTCAACGAGGGGCATGATTACTGCTGAAACAGGCTCAAGCACTCACTGCTTCAAGTGTTTGGCCGGGGAGATCCTCGACCAGGTCTTCAATCGAAATGCGCTTCGGCTTGACCAGCCAGACGCGCGCCAGCATGGCGTCGAAATCGGCCAGCAATGCCGTGGCGCGCGCGCTGCCGGTGAGCGCCAAATGGCGCGCGATCTGCGCCTTGAGGAAGACGCGGTAGGGCTCGGTCTCGACGCTGGTGATGCGGGTCAGCTCGACCATTTCCTTGTTGGTCTTCGACACGA
>DASVPF010000389.1:0-9643 GCA_036382965.1 Thiobacillus sp. | reverse complement strand
TCTCGCGTGACGATGAAATCCGACCCGCCATTCAGGACTGGAAGCCGTAATGCGCACCATCGTGGTTACCGGAGTAGGTCACGCAGCCCTCACCGCACGTCACTCCGTGCTCAAACACGGCCGCCCGCTCGTGCAAGCGGTGCTAAATGCTGTCCTTGAGCAACTTCGAACACCCCCACAACAATCAAACGGCCCAGGCTCGCAATAAAAATTGACCCCCATCAATAAACGGGGGCTCGAATTTTCTGCGCAGCCCATCACTCGCGCGTCCCCCGCGTTCCGTGCAGGGCCGGAAATTCGTCCGGGCCGGCATCCGGCGCGCGGCGCAGAATGTCCAGGCGTGCCCGCATCGCGGCGATCTCGGCGGTTTGGGAGGCGACGATGTCCTCGGCCAGTTGGCGCGTCAGCGGGTCCTTGCCGTGAATCAAGACCAGGCGCGCCATGTCCACCGCGCCCTGGTGATGCGGGATCATCATGGCGAGGAAGTCGACGTCCGTGTTGCCGGTAAAACCGGCGCTGTGCATCGCCATCGTCATCTTCCCCATGTCCCGTTCGGTTTCGCGGATGAAGCGCTGGAACGGCGCCGGGTAGCGCGCGACCTCGGCTTCCGGTGTGGCCATGCCGTGCGTCCGCTCTGCCGTGTCGTCCGCCGCCCCGGCACCCGCCGGACAGGCGAGCGCCACGACGCACAGGAAGCGTCTCACGCCGGTCGCCTTCACCCGGCCTGGCTGCGGGCGCCGGGGCGCACGTAGACCAGGTTGATGCTTTTCTTGTTGCGCAGTTTTCCGGAGGGCAGGTCCAGGCTGCCGAGCGGAATCTGCGCAATGAAGCCGGGCTTGAACGGATCGCTGACGTCGAACGCGCTGCACACGGTCTGGCCCTCCGACGGCGTGCCCGGCAGTTCGTCCTGCTCGTGGGCGACATACAGCCGCGTGCCCTCGGGGTTGGTCCACAGGCCGTGGGCCTCGCGGCCGTGGCTGAAGAAGCTGCCCACCACCTGGCGGCTGCCCGCCGGCACGCCGGTGTCGATGATGGCGATCCGGCTGGAGGCCACGTTGCCGGGGCCGCCGTCGTCCACCCGCGCGAGGCTGGCGTAGACGGCGCGGCCCTTGGCATTCTCGACGAACTCCAGATGGTTGGGCCGGGCCCTGTCGCCGAGCTTCACGTGATCGAGCAACCGGTGCCCGCCCGAACTTTCCCAGGCCGACACGCTGTCGGCCAGCTTGTGGGAGAACCATAGTTCCTTACCGTCGGGTGCGGTCTTCTGAAACGGCGTGAAGCCGAAGGGATCCTGGGCACTGAGGTCCAGGGTCGTTTTGTGCGTCGGCCGGCTGGCGCCGTGGCGATCGGCGTTGACGTGGAATACCTCGACCGTGGACGCCTTTTGCGAGATGACGAAGGCGAGCGTGCCGTCGGCGCTGAACCACACCTGGGCCGGGCCGTTGAGGGTGCCGACGTAGCGGCGCACCGCGCCGGCGTCCTCGCCGCCCGCCTGCCTGAGCGCGCGTTCCACGTCGAGAATCGCGATGCGGTCCTCGCCGCGCAGCACGACCCACAGTTCCTTGCCGTTGCGGCTGAAGGTCGGCTCGTGCGGCTCGCGCCCGACCAGGATGCCGCTGGACAGGCGCCGGGGGTTGGTCGTCTCGCTGGCCTGGGGATTGGCGGTGTTGCCGATCACGGATCGGCTGCGGGTGTCGATGAGATAGACGTTGCTGCTGCCGCGCCCGGTGGTGGCGATGAGCCCCGAGTCGGGCGAGGGCGCTGCGCCGTGGAGGGAAATGGCGCCGTGATACAAGGGCTTGTGGATCATCGCCGCGTGGGTGGGCATGACGCCGCCGGTGACGAAGCGGAAGGGCGGGCGCGGATCTTCGTCGAAGCTGGTGAGGTTGATCGTGGCGTCCACCGTATTGCTGTAGGGATTGATGACGCTCAGGGTGTTGGAATCCTCGTTGCAGATGAACACGCGGTCTGCGCCGCCGTCCGCAACGGCGGCGGTCAGCGGCGACCTGGCCGTCGCCGGCCGCATCCCGGCCGCACTGCCCAGAACACCCAGGGCAGCCAGTTTGAGTACGTCTCTACGGGTCAGGCGCATGGCATCCTCCTTTGCAAAATGTAGCCGGATCGGCGTGTCGGCCTGGTTCGTGACCTGCGGAAACGCATGGAATCGGGTTTCCAATGAAGACCTGGCGACGTGCAAGGCAAGTGACAAACCGCTCCGCTGCCGTGACGACATGTGTTTTGTATAGAGGAAACAAAGCGGAAACACGAATGGCCGGCTGGCCCGCCTGAACGCTGCCTCTGCTTGACATAAAGTCGATGTGATGGGGCGCGCGGGATTCTTGCAATTGGCGCGTCAATGCACTAAAAAGGTATTAGAGTATGAATATAGTCATACTTTATTAAAGGCTGATAAACGAAACCCTTGGGTGCGGAACGAATGGATTTGATGCCACAAGGCTATCCGAAGGCCTTATTCAACGACCTGACAAGGAGATCGAAATGAAGAAATTCGTCCGGACATTTGCCTGCGCTGGCTTGCTGGGCGCGGCCTTGAGCGGGCCCGCTTATGGCATGGGCCCAATGGGCGTGATGGGTGCCATGGGCCTGATGGGCATGATGGGTGCTGCCATGGGCGGAGCGGGCGCCATGACGGAGACTATGGGCTCCGGGGAGTCGCGGCATCGCGAAGATGCGCATCGATCCGACACCCATTCGGCGCCGGCCGCCCCGATGGATGGCGATATCGACAGCCGGGCGTTGCCGCAGGAGCCGGACCCTATGCGCAGCGGGAATCCCTAATCGGCACGCCAGCAAGCAGTCCCGGCTCTATCCCGGAGCCGGCCGCGGGGACTATCATTAAAGAGGGCAAAGGCCTACCACGGCTTCGGCCGCGACGTCAGCGACAACAACACGTTTTATCTGCTGGGTGGTTCATGTTCTGAAGCGGGCGCGCCGGCCGGCAGGGTTTTAGGAGGAACACGCCACGGCTGTCGTAAGCAAGGTGTTTCGGCTGGAGGCATGCACTGAGGTGCGGCGCCGTTTCCGCCGGCATGGTGCTCCAGACCGTGCCGGGAGTGAAATATGCGCGCGGACTACGACGCGCGCAGCGCGGAGGTCGAGTACGATGATGCCCAGGGGCCTGACGCAACTAAACCGGGCGCTCGATGGGATGGCGTGCGTCGTGCTGAACGGCACCGGCGGGATCGAGGAGGAGGCGCTGCGCGAGCGCCTGAGACAGCTTCCCGGCGGGTGAGCGCAACAGGGGACCGGGTGCGCGACCTGGCCCGTCACCAAAGGAGGAGGACACATGGACTTATCCCTGCCGGCAAACGCCGGGGCGAGACGGGCGGAACGCATCGTGGCGCGCGTGTTCCGGGATTATTCCGGCAGCCTGGCAGTGCGTTTGTGGAACGGCCAGACGCTCGCCTTCGGCGGCGGCGCGCCCGAATTCACCCTCGTCTTCCGCGAGCCCGGCCCTTTCCGCGACCTGATCCTAAGCCGCGATCCCGTGCGCCTGGCGGAGGCCTATTTTCTGGGGAAGGTGGACGTGGAAGGCAATCTCTACGCCGCCCTGCAACTCAAGGATCATCTGCAATCCCTGCGCCTGTCCGCCGCCGAGAAGGCCGCCTTCCTTTTCGCGGCGCTGATGCCGGGCGGCTTCGCAGCGGAGAGCGCCGGCGGCGCCGCGCCCGGCTGGCGCGCGTCCCGCCTGGCGCGCAGGCATACCCGCGCGCGCGACCGCCAGGCCATCGCCTTCCACTACGACGTGTCCGACGACTTCTACCGGCTGTGGCTGGACGAGCGCATGGTCTATTCGTGCGCCTACTTCGAGGACGCGGACGACGGCCTCGACCTGGCCCAGCGCAGCAAGCTCGATCACCTCTGCCGCAAGCTGCGGCTCCAACCCGGCGAACGCCTGCTCGACATCGGCTGCGGATGGGGTGCGCTGATCCGCTGGGCGGCCGTGCATTACGGCGTGTCCGCCCACGGCATCACCCTGAGCCGCAACCAGTACGAGCACTGCCGGCGCACCATCGCCGAACAGGGGTTGCAGGACCGGGTCAGCGTCGAACTCAGGGATTACCGCGACCTGGCGGACGAGGCCGCATTCGACAAGATCGTCAGCGTCGGCATGTTCGAGCACGTCGGCATCGGCAATTTCCCGGTCTACTTCGGCGCCGCCCGGCGCCTGCTGAAGCCGGGCGGGCTGTTCATGAACCACGGCATCACCCACGACACCGAGGGCTGGCGCAAAAGCGTTTCGACACGCTTCATCAACCGCTACGTCTTCCCCGACGGCGAACTCGACACGGTGAGCAACGTGCAGCGCGCGATGGAGCGCTCGGGCTTCGAAATCCTCGACGTCGAGGCCTTGCGGCCCCACTACGCCATGACCCTGCGACACTGGGTGCGGCGCCTGGAAAACCGCCGGGACGAGGCCTTACGCTGCGTCGCCGAGCCGACCTACCGGGTCTGGCGGCTTTACATGGCGGCCTGCGCCCTGGCGTTCGAGGCGGGCGGCGTCGGCGTCTACCAGATTCTGGCCGCCCGTCGAACGCAGGGCCCGCATCCGGTTCCGCTGACGCGGCGGGATATTTCTCGCGTGCGCACGCAGGGCAAGGGCGACGAAGCCGCGCAGCCCGGCTGCGTCAAGCCATGAATCTTATGCGCGGACGCATCGGAGAACCCGCATGAAGGCCCGCACGCTTGCGATCGCGGCGGTGCTGCTCCTGGCCGTGGCCGCGACGGGATGGTCGCTGCGCGCCTGGCTGTTTCCGCCGGGCCTGCCGGAGGGCATCCTGGAAAGTTACGGCCGCATCGAGGCGACTGAAGTCACCGTCGGCAGCCAGGTGAGCGGGCGGATCGCCGCGTTGCCGGTGGCGGAAGGCGACCGCGTCGAGAAGGGCGCGCTCATCGCCGCCGTGTCCTCTGAGGAGATCGGCGCCCGCCTCGCCCAGGCGGACGCGCGGATCGAGGCTGCGCAAAGCCGGGCCGAGCAGGCCGCCGCCAGGCTGGCGACGCTCGCCCACCATGCTGCCAGCGCCCGCATCGACACCCAGCGCGACCGCGAACTGTATGGCAAGGGCTTCATTTCCGTGCGCCAGCTCGACCGCTCCGAAAACGCGCTGCGCCTGGCGCAGGACGAGTGGCGCGGTGCCCAGGCATCGGTTGCGGAGGCGCGCGCCGAAGCGGCGGCCGCCCGCGCCGCGCGGGACGAGGCCCACGCGGCCATGGCCGAGACCCGCATCGTCGCGCCGCTGTCGGCCACCGTCACCACCAAGGCGGCCGAGGCGGGCGAGCTGGTTTTCCCGGGAAAACCGCTGGCGGTGCTGGCGGACCTGAACCGCCCCTATCTGCGCGTCTACCTGCCCGAGCGCGACATCGGCAAGGTGAAGCTGGGCGATGCGGCGCGGGTGTATGTGGATTCCTTTCCCGGGCGGCCGTTCGAGGCGGCGGTGACCGAGGTGGCGAAGAAGGCGGAGTTCACTCCCAAGGACGTGCACATGCCCGACGAGCGGGTGACCCTGGTCTACAGCGTCAAGCTGGAAATCCGCAATCCAGCCGGTCTGCTGAAGCCGGGCATGCCGGCCAGCGCGCGCATCCGCTGGAAATCCGGCGCGGCCTGGGAAGAATAGCCATGAACCCAAATTCCTCACCACAGAGGCACAGAGGCACAGAGAAAGACAAGAAAACAATAGGCTACCCGCACGTGGCCACTCACCCGGCAGATGACAGGGCGTCGCGATGTAAGTCCTTGTTTTTTCCTCTGTGCCTCCGTGCCTCTGTGGCTCAAATGCGGTTTTCAGGATGAATGCGCAGACCGCGATCGAGGCCGACGGCCTCACCCGGCGGTTCGGCGACACGACGGCGGTGGCGGGGCTGTCGCTGGCGGTGCGGCGGGGCGAGGTGTTCGGCCTCCTGGGCTCCGACGGCGCCGGCAAGACCACCACCCTGCAGATGTTCGCCGCCATCCTCGATCCCAGCGCCGGGCGCGCCACCGTGCTGGGCGCCGACACCGTGCGGCAGGCCGCCGCGGTCACCTCGCGCATCGCCTACATGTCGCAGAGCTTCAGTCTCTACGGGCGTCTGACGGTGGAGGAGAACCTCGACTTCTTCGCCGCGCTGCACCGCGTGCCGGAAGCGGAAAAACGCGAACGCAAGGCGCAGCTGCTGGACTTCGCCCGCCTCGCGGCGCACCGCGAACGGGCCGCCCGCTACCTGTCTGGCGGCATGCAGAAGAAGCTCGCGCTGTGCTGCGCGCTGATCCACCAGCCCGAACTGCTGCTGCTGGCCGAGCCCACCACCGGCGTCGAC
The DNA here is from genome assembly GCA_036382965.1 of Thiobacillus sp. Taxonomy (GTDB): domain Bacteria; phylum Pseudomonadota; class Gammaproteobacteria; order Burkholderiales; family Thiobacillaceae; genus Thiobacillus. The sequence continues at coordinate 3,328 of DASVPF010000389.1, read as the reverse complement.
CCGGTGTCGCGGCGGGAATTCTGGAACATCCTCTACCGGGCGCTGGCCGGCGGCACCACCATCGTCGTCTCCACCCCGTACATGGACGAGGCGGAGCGCTGCGCCCGCGTTGCGCTGCTGCACGACGGCCGCCTGATCGCCTGCGACGCGCCGGGCCGCCTGCGGGCGGAGATGCCGGGAAGCATGCTTGAAATCGAGGCGCGCCCCCAGCGCCAGGCGCTGGTCATCCTGCGCCAGGCCCTGCCCGAGGCGCGGCCCTACGTCTACGGCGAGCGCATCCACCTGCACTGGACGGGCGATGCGGGCGAGGCAGCCGTGCGCAGCCTGCTGCAAGAGGGCGGGGCGGCGGTGGACCAGGTGCGCGCGGTCGCGCCCAGCCTGGAAGACGTTTTCGTCACCCGCCTGGCGGAGAACGTCGAGGCGAGTCCCGCGCCGCCGCCCGCCGGCCCGGCGGCAAGACCCGCCGGGCCGGCGGTGGAGGCGGTCGACCTGAGCGTGCGCTTTGGCGCCTTCACCGCCGTCGACCGGGTGAGCTTCGCGGTGCGGCGCGGGGAAATCTTCGGCTTTCTCGGCCCCAACGGCTCCGGCAAGACCACCGTCATCCGCATGCTGTGCGGCCTCTTGGCGCCGAGCTCGGGGCGCGCCGTGGTCGCCGGCCACGACACGGGCAAGGAGCCGCAGGCGGTCAAGTCCCGCATCGGCTACATGTCGCAGCGCTTCTCGCTGTATCCGGACATGACGGTGGCGGAGAACATCGCCTTCTTTGCCGGCGCCTACGGCCTTGCCCGCGCCGCACTGCCGGACGCCCGCGAGCGGGCGCTGCGGCTGGCCGGACTGCACGGCCAGGAAGCGCGGCTGACGCGCGCGCTGTCGGGCGGCGTCAAGCAACGCCTGGCGCTGGCCTGCGCCATCCTGCACGGGCCGGAGGTGCTGTTCCTGGACGAGCCCACCGCCGGCGTCGACCCGGTGTCGCGGCGGCGTTTCTGGGAACTGATCTACCGGCTGTCGGACCAGGGCGTGACCGTGTTCGTGACCACCCATTACATGGACGAGGCGGAGCATTGCCACACCCTGGGGCTGTTGTATTACGGACGGCTGATCGCCCTGGATTCGCCCGAAGCACTGCGCGCCGGCATGCGCGCCGGCGAAGTGCTGGAACTGGAATGCGACCGGCCGATCCAGGCGCTGGCGCTGTTCCAGGGCGAGGCGGGGGTCCAGCCCTCGTTCTTCGGCGACCGCCTGCACCTCCTGGTGGACGACGCCGAGGCCGCGCGGCCGCGGATCCTGCAACGCCTGCAGGGCGAAGGGCATGAGGTGCGGCGGGTCGAACAGGTGCCGTTGTCGATCGAGGACGTGTTCATCACCTTCATCCAGATGGAACAGGCGCGCCGCGAAGCGCAGGCGGGTAGCGCGCGATGAAAAGCCTGATCGGCGCCGTCGTCGGCAAGGAGGTGCGCGAGATCCGCCGCGACCCGATCACGCTGTGGGTCGCCATCGTCCTGCCGCTGGTGATGCTCTACCTGTTCGGCGCGGCGCTGTCGCTGGACGTGAAGGACGCGACCCTGGCCGTCTACGACCTGGACAAAAGCGAACAGAGCCGCAGCCTGATCGAGGCCTTCCCGCACTCGGGCTATTTCCGCTACGTCCACGAGATCCACGAAGAAGGCGAGATCGGGCAACTGCTGGACCGCGGCCAGGCCCGCCTGGTGCTGGTGATTCCGGCGGATTTTTCCGGGACGCTCGCGCGCGGAGAGACTGCCGCCGTGCAGACGCTGGTCGACGGCTCGTTCTCGGCCACCGCCATGGTGGTGGCCGGCTACGCCGCGGCCATCGTGCAGAGCTACGCCATCGCGCACAGTCCGGGCGCCGCCCGCGCGCCGGTCGCGGTGGAAACCCGCGTCTGGTTCAACGCGCCGATGAAAAGCGTGAACTACATCGTGCCGGGCCTGTTCGGCGTCATCCTGATGGCCTTCCCGCCGCTCCTCACCGCGCTGGCGGTGGTGCGGGAAAAGGAGTCCGGCTCGGTGCAGCAGATTTTCGTTTCACCGATCCGGCCCGCCCAGTTCATCGCCGGCAAGATGATCCCCTACGCGGCGATCGCCTTCGTCGAGATGATCATGATCCTGGCGGCCGCGCGGCTCGGCTTCCGCATTCCGTTCCAGGGCAGCCTGGCGCTGTTTCTCGCGGCGACCGCGATCTACGTGTTCTGCACCGTGGGCCTGGGCCTCCTGATTTCCACCATCACCCGCAGCCAGATGGTGGCGATGCTGCTGGCGCTGCTGCTCACCCTGATGCCCTCCTTCCTGTTCTCGGGCTTCCTGTTCCCGATCTTCACCATGCCCTGGGCGCTGCAGTTCTACACCTATCTGTTCCCGGCCCGCTACTTCGTCGAGATCACCCGCGGCATCGTCATGAAGGGCGTCGGCCTGGCGCTGTTGTGGCCGCAGTTCCTGATCCTGCTGGCCTACACGGCGGCGGTGTTCGCCGCCGCCACGGCGCGCTTCCGCAAGAAGGTGGCGTGATAATGGCCCAGGGGCGATCCCACGCTGCGGTAAGGATCTATGGCCTGGCCGGCCTGCTGGGCGCCTCGGCGTTCGTGGCGTCGCTGGTCGTTCTGCACCTGACGCGCACCGACGTGGACTGGACGAGGCATTACGTCAGCGACTTCGTGAACGGCCGTCTCGGAGGGCTGTTCGTCGCCGGCACTCTGGCCCACGGCGCCGGGAACCTCGGCCTGATCCTGGGCCTGCGCCAGTCCCTCGACCCGGGGCCGCTGCGCGGGTGGGCGGCGTTTTTCTTCGGCTTGGCGGTCGCGGGAATCGTGGTCGCGGCGATCTTTCCCATCGAAGCGGCCGGGCGGCCTCCGACGGCGGTCGGGCTCATTCATCGCGTGACCACCATCGCGTCCTTTCCGCTGGAGCTCGGCGCGTTGTTCCTGTTTTCGGCGGCGTTCGGAAGAGACCCCCGCTGGCGCCGGCGCCAAGCGGTTTCCCTGGCCTTGTCGGCGGTCGCCACCGCCGCGATGGCGGGGTTTTTTCTCGCTGCTTTCCTGCATCGTTTGCCGGGTCTGGCGGAGCGCCTGGCCCTGGCGGGTTTCCTCGCCTGGGAGGTATGGGCCTCCGCAGAACTCGCTCGAGCGGCCGCGGGCGTCGGGGGCGCGCGATGACCGGGGGACGACGCATGGCCGCGCTGCTGCGCAAGGAACTGACCCAGTTCCTGCGCGACCGCATCATGCTGGCCCTGGTGCTTGGAGACTGCCGGCCCGCTGATGCGGAACGGCGCCGACAGCTCCTTCACCGTCGCCGCGCCGCCGGCCAGCCGCTCGAGG
>DASVPF010000388.1:0-1793 GCA_036382965.1 Thiobacillus sp. | reverse complement strand
CGCGATCCCGACCATGTTCGCCGCCACCCTGTACGACGTATACAAGAACCGCGATCTCTTCAGCGCGGACGACATCGGCCTGTTTGCGATAGGCGGCGCGGCCTCGTTCGTCAGCGCGCTGCTGGCGGTGCGCGGCCTGATCCGCTTCATCAGCCGTCACGACTTCACCGTGTTCGCGTGGTACCGCATCGTGTTCGGCGGCATCGTGCTGCTGACGGCGTACACCGGCTGGATCGACTGGGGCATCGGGCACTGAGCGGATTTTTGGTCGAGCGCGTTGCAGGGTGGCCGAGATGTTGCCTCGTGCGCGTGCTGCGTTTTTGAAAAAGGAGAATGCAATGAAGTGGAGTGGATGGACGATCGCAGCAGCAGGCTGCCTGGCCGCGCACGCAGTCTGGGCCGCGAACATCAGCATCACCGGCGCGTGGGTGCGCGCCACCCTGCCGGGGCAGCCGGTCGGCGGCGCCTATATGCAGATCCAGTCGGACGCCGATGCGCGTCTGGTCGGCGCGTCCAGCCCGGCGGTGCCGCGGGTGGAAATGCACGAGATGAAAATGGACGGCGACGTGATGCGCATGCGCGAAGTGAAGGCGATCGACTTGCCCCGCGGCAAGACGGTGTCGCTCGCCCCCGGCGGCCTGCACCTCATGCTGATGAACCTGCAAAAGCCGATCGCCGCCGGCGACGTCGTTCCCTTGACGCTGGAAGTGGAATCGGGCGGCAAGCGGCAGACCGTCGAGGTGAAGGCCGAAGCCCGCGCCATGCAGCATCATCACTGAAAGCCAGTCGAACAGGCGCCCGGCGCGGCGCGTGGGCTCGGACGGCAAGGCATGACGGAGAGCGGTTTCGCGCCGGCTTTTTTATTGGCGTAAAATCCGCCCCAACCTCAATCCGGATCCGCCATGCCTCCCTCCCATACCGCCGCCGAGAAAGCCCACATCCTGTCCGAAGCGCTGCCCTACATCCAGCGCTTCTACGACAAGACCATCGTCATCAAATACGGCGGCAACGCCATGACCGAACGCCACCTGATGGAAGCGTTCGCCAAGGACGTGGTGCTGTTGAAGCTGGTGGGGATGAACCCGGTGGTGGTGCACGGCGGCGGGCCGCAAATCGCCGGCCTGTTGCAGCGCATCGGCAAGCAGAGCGAGTTCATCCAGGGCATGCGGGTGACCGACGAGGAGACGCTCGACGTGGTGGAGATGGTGCTCGGCGGCCTGGTCAACCAGGACATCGTCACCCTCATCAACAAGCATGGCGGCAAGGCGGTGGGGCTGACCGGCAAGGACGGCAACTTCATCCACGCCAAGAAAATGCTGGTGGCGAGCAAGGAAAAAGCCGACGAACTGCTCGACATCGGCCAGGTCGGCGAAATCACCAGCATCGACCCGGAAATCATCCAGGTGTTCGACGCGGCCGTCGATGATGTGTGCGGTCTTGACGCCGCTATTCACGGCATCGACCGCGTAGCCGACCTTGGGAATCATGCCGCCGGAGATGGTGCCGTCGTCGATCAGTTCGTCGACCTCGCGCGGGGTGAGACCGGTCATCAGCTGCATCTGCTTGTCAAGCACGCCCGGGGTGTTGGTCATGAAGATGACTTTTTCCGCGTGCAGCACGCCGGCGATCTTGCCGGCCGCGACGTCGGCATTGATGTTGTAGGCGTTGCCGTCGACGTCGGTGCCGAGCGGCGCCACCACCGGAATAAAGTCGCGCGCGTCGAGCACCTGGATGATTTCCGGGTCGATGCTGGTGATTTCGCCGACCTGGCCGATGTCGAGCAGTTCGTCGGC
>DASVPF010000387.1:0-1528 GCA_036382965.1 Thiobacillus sp. | reverse complement strand
CCGTGATTGCTACGGCTGTTATGGCCCGGCCGAGAACGCCAATACCGACGCGCTGTCGGCGCAGTTCCGCCGCCAGGGACGCACGCCGCAGGAGATCGCCTGGCGCTTCCAGTCGGTCAACAATCAGGCCCCGGTTTTCCTGACCGCGGCGGACAAGGCAGGGGCACAGCGCGATGCGTGAACAGCGGAAAACCGTTGCCCTCCACGTGCCGGTGCTGACGCGGGTGGAAGGCGAGGGCGCGCTCGACCTGCGCATCGAAGACGGCGCGATCGCCGAGCTGCGCCTGCGCATCTTCGAGCCGCCGCGTTTCTTCGAGAAATTTCTGGAAGGGCATCACTACAGCGAAATCCCCGACATGGTGGCGCGCATCTGCGGCATCTGCCCGGTGGCGTACCAGGTGACCGCGGCGCAGGCGCTGGAAAGACTCTTCGGCGTCGAGCTGAGTCCGTGGGCGCGCGCCATGCGCCGGGTGTTCTACTGCGGCGAATGGATCCAGAGCCATAGCCTGCATATCCACCTTCTGGCCGCGCCGGATTTTTTCGGCTGCAGCAACGCCATCGAACTGGCGCGCATCGCGCCGGACGAAGTGCGCCGCGGGCTGCGGATCCAGGCGCTGGGCAACGAACTGATGGAATTGTTCGGCGCCCGCTCGGTGCACCCAGTCGGCCTCCGCATCGGCGGCTTCCATGGCGCGCCGTCGATCTCCCGCATCCGGGCGATCCGCGAAAAACTGCGCGCCGCGGTGCCCGAGGCCGACGCGCTGGTGCGCTGGACCGCGAGCATCGCGGTCCCGCAGGACGACCAGGCCTTCGTCTCCGTCGCCACGCAGCATCCGCCCGATTACGCCATCGAAGCGGGACGCATCGGCGCCAGCGACGGCCTGCACATCGAGGCGGACGCCTTCGATACCCACTTCGCCGAGCGCCATGAGCCGCATTCCACTGCGCTCTTCAGCGCCTATCGCGGCCAGCCCTATCTGGTCGGGCCGCTGGCGCGTTTGAACCTCAACCATGCGCAACTGCCCGAGCCGATCCAGGCGCTGCTGGCCGCAACCGGTCTTGCGCTGCCCAGCCGCAACCTGTTTCACAGCCTGGTCGCGCGGGCGGTGGAAATCCGGTTTGCGCTGCACGAAGCGCTGCGCCTGCTCGAGGATTACCGCGTGCCGGATTCGCCCTGGGTGCCGGTGAGCCCGCGTGCCGGCGTGGCGGCCGGCTGCACCGAGGCGCCACGCGGCCTGTTGTGGCATCGCTACGAAATGGACGAGGCAGGGCGCGTGATCCATGCGCGCATCGTGCCGCCGACCAGCCAGAACCAGGCGCGCATCGAAGAGGATTTGCGGCTGTCGCTGCTGAATTTCGGACTCGATCGGCCGGACGACGCGCTGCGCCTGCATTGCGAACAGGTCATCCGCAACTACGATCCCTGCATTTCGTGCGCCACGCATTTCCTGCGCCTCAACGTCGAGCGATGAGTGGCAGGCCGTTGAAGAACTCTCCGGGAGCCGCGTTTGCACGAGAAAGGCCTGGA
>DASVPF010000386.1:0-6355 GCA_036382965.1 Thiobacillus sp. | reverse complement strand
GAATACGATGGCCCAGAGGGTCAGCGCGGCCAAGGCCAGCCAGAAGCCGGCCAAGCCGATGACGGCCAATGCGGCTGCGCTCGTCAGCGCGCCGACCCGCAGCAGCGAGGTTCTGCGCTGGAAGGCTTTGCGCAGGTGGGGCACGATGAGTCCGCCGACGATCTGCGCGCCAGCCACGATGGCTGCGGCCAGCCCTGCGATCGCATACGCGTCGCTGTGGCCATAGAGTTGCAGCAGGTAGGGTTGCATGGCGTAAAAGGCGTACAGGCCGACCCCGGCGCCGAAGGGGGCGGCGAGCATCAGCCAGCGCACCGGCGGGTTGCGCAATCCATGGTCGAGCGAAGACGTGAGGATGCTGCGTGTTTTCTGCAAAACGGAAGCATGCTTCGCGGGAATGAAGCCGACGTCGTGCATCGACACGAATGCGACGAGGAAAGTCAGGCCGAGGACGAGCGTTCGCAGAATGTAGGGGACACCGAGATTCGTGGCCTGCGCGATCACGCCGCCTGCCACGGTGCCGCTCAGCATGGCGATGCCTATAGCGATCTGGCCTTTGGCAAAGGCGCCCTCCAGCGTGCCGCGATAGTGTGTCGCGTGGAGGGCATCGACCAGCCAGGCTTCGGTGGCGCCGGAGAAGAAGGTAAAGCCCAGCCCCAGCAGCATCGATACCAGCGCCCATGCCCAGAAGGGGCCGTTCATCTGCCACAGCCAGAGGTACAGCAGCGTCGACGCGATCAGCGTGGCCGAGCCGAGCAGGTAGGAGATGCGCCGCCCGAACGCGTCGGCAACGACGCCGGTGGGCACCTCGAACAGCACCTGGCCGACCGTGAAGAAGGCATTGGCGGCGAACGCTTCGGTGATGCTCAGGCCGGCATCCAGCAGGAACAGCGTATTGATTCCCCAGATGAAGGACGACGCAAAGGTCGTGAGCAGGGTAAGCGTGAGGTAGGTTCTGAGAATTCGCCCAGCGCTGAGTGGCCTTCGACGCTCGTCATCCTCATTACTGCCAGAACTAGCCGGCATACGCCCGCTTGAGTTCGCCGATGTCGATCTTCTTCATCTGTAGCATGGCCGACATGGCCCGCTGGGATTTTGCGGGATCGGGATCGGTGAGCATCTCGATCAGGATGCGGGGTACGACCTGCCATGAAACCCCGTACTTGTCCTTGAGCCAGCCGCACTGTTGCGCCGTCTCGTCGCCGCCCGCGGACAGCTTCTTCCAGTAATAGTCCACGTCTTCCTGCGTCTCGCAATTGATCTGCAGCGAGATGGCCTCGTTGAACTTGAACACGGGGCCGCCGTTGAGCGCGGTAAACGCCTGCCCGTCGAGTTCGAATGCCACGGTCATGACCGATCCCGCCGGCCTGCCGTGGACCTCGTATCCGGCTTCCCCATAGCGGGAGACGTTCACGATCCGGGCGTTCCTGAAGATGGCGGCATAGAACCCGGCCGCTTCCTCGGCCTGATCGTCAAACCATAAACAGGGCGTGATCCGTTGCATGTGTCCGTTCGCCTGGCCTTACTGCTTGAGGATGTGCATCTCGGTGCGACGATTCGTCTCGCGGCCCTCTCGGGTGGCGTTGCTGGCCACGGGACGCAACTCGCCATAGCCTTTCGCAACCAGTTGCCCGGGATCGACGCCCTGGCCGATCAGATAATCGCGCACGGCGTTGGCGCGGCGTTCCGACAGGCCCTGGTTGTATTGCCGGGTACCGATGTTGCAGGTGTGACCGGCCAGTTCGACGACCAGGCTGGGATAGCGCTTGAGGGTCCGCGCCACGTCATCGAGCACCCTGGCGGATTCGCGCGTGATCGCGGACGAATCGAAGGCGAACCAAACGCCCTTGAGTTCGCTCTTGTCGAGCAGCGGGCAGCCGGTGTGGTCGACCTTGGTGCCGGGCGGCGTGTCGGGACACTTGTCCATGCTGTCGGGCACGCCGTCGCCATCGCTGTCGGCCTCGGCCGGCGCCACAGGCATCGCCGCGCGGGACGGCGGTTTGATCTCGCAGCCGGTCTCGTCGACCTTGGCGCCTTTCGGTGTGTCGGGGCACTTGTCGAGGTAATCGGGCACGCCGTCCTCGTCGCTATCCAGCGGGCAGCCGTTTGCATCGACCTGGACGCCTTTCGGGGTGTCGGGGCAGGTGTCGCGTTTGTCCGGCACGCCATCGCCGTCGCTGTCGGCAGGCCGGCAGAACAGGGCGCCCAGAATCGCGCCGCCTGCGGTGCCGGCGCCGACCGTGATGCCGTCGACCAGCGCGCCCACGCCGGCCCCTGCCACCGCGCCGGTGAGGATGCAGGTCTTCTTGTCTTCGAACCAGTTGCCTGCTGCCAGGGTGTTGCTGGTGACCAACAGGGGCAGCAGGAAGGTCATGATCAGTTTCAATCGACGCATTTCAGTCTCCCGGTTCTGTCTATTGGATGCGAGCCTATTTTTTCAGCGAAAGTTCGTAAATCCTCAGTTGCAGCGGTTTCTTCTTTTCTTCGATTTCGTTGTATCTGGCCAGCAGCTGGTCAGCCTGCTGATACAAATATTCCCCGCGCAGAACGGCGTTCTTCTGTGCCTGGACCGCTTCATCGTAGTTCGTGATCTGCCCTTCGACGATCTGGGGCATGGGGGCGCCATAGAGCCGGGGGGCACCGCTGAGACGCAATTCCTGCACCATCTGGAATTGCTGGTAGATCGCCTGCTGCTGCTGATTGAGCATGTTCAGGGCGCCGTGGAGGGATTGCAGTTCGGCGCTGTTGTCGGCGGCGGACGCGGCGACACACAACTGCAGCAGTAACAAGGCATAAATGAGGCGGCGCATGATACTCCTCCAGCGGATGAGGCGAATTTCATTATAGAAATCCACGGTCATTGTGGTGGCCGGCTTGTTTCATGGTCGGCCGCCGAGGCTCCCGAACCGGGGATGCCGGGACTAGCGGCGTGACGAACGCTGCAACGTCACTTGAGCCGCATGTCGTTCCTGACGGACGTCACGCCCTTGACGCCACTGGCAACTTCGACCGCCTTGTCGATCGCGACCTGGGAACTGACGAAACCGCTCAACTGAACCTCGCCTTTGAAGGTTTCGACCTTGATCTCGAACGGTTTCAGGGTGGGCTCGTTGAAAATCGCCGTCTTCACCTTGGTGGTGATGACGGTGTCGTCGATATATTCGCCGGTTCCTTCCCGCTCGGGCGTCGGTGCGCACCCGACGAGGGACGTCAGGGACAGGGCGAAGAAGAAGGCTGCAAACCGGTTGGATCGTTTCATGGCGATACTCCTGTTGAGTAGCCCGTTCGCGGTGAGCCTGTCGAACCACACAGCCCTTCGACAGGCTCAGGGCGAACGGCACACTTTTTTTGGCCGCCGCTATTTCAAGGTTATCAAAGCGGCGTATAGGTCATGCAGTTGACCTCCTTACCAGAAGGAGCCACGCGGATGCTGTCCGTCATGCATTCGAGGTCTTCGTTGAATTTGCAGTCGGTGGATTTGCAGGCGCCGACGCCCGCGATCCGCTCGGCGGCCTTGGTGTGGCCTGAGCGCGAGAAGAAGGTGTCGCAGCCGGCATGCATGCTGTTGCCCACCGTGATTGCCCGGGCATGGCATTTCATTTTGACGTTGTAGGCGCATTCGTTCGCCAGACATTCGGCCACGATCGGCATGTCGAGGGTGATGTGTTTCATGGGGAACTCTCCTTGGGCTAGGCGTGGATTCGTGAATTCAGCGGAGCACGCGGCGCGGTGGAACGTCATCCGGCTGCATGGGTCGGCTGGCACTGTATTGGCGGCTGCGCTGCCTTGAGGTGCGCGCTGGAACGCACGCTGAGGCCGCTGGCTTTGCGTCACCGCCTTGCGGCGGCTTTGCCCTTTGACGATACGAATTCTTTTTTTAGACCTTCTCGCGCGTGTTGCAAGACGGGCCCGAACAGACAGTTCGAAATGAATGGTTTTCAGGGGCTTAGGCGCGGTTTCGCACGCATTACGCGAGGCCGTGCCCATGAACCCGCCGACAGCCGCCGCGCGTTTTGCTTTTTCGCGGCGCGGAACTATCAAGAAGGTACATCGTCTTCAAGACCTCCGCTTTTCGTGGGAGAATCACGATGACCAGGGTACTCGGGTTTGCGGGCAGTCTCCGCAAGGATTCCTACAATCGCGCGCTGCTGCGTGCGGCGCGCGAACTTGCGGCGCCGGAAGGGATCGACGTCGAGATCTTCGAACTCGACGGTATTCCGCCTTACAACCAGGACGATGAAGCGGCGTTGCCCGCTGCCGTCCGGGATTTCAAAAGCAGAATCAAACAGGCGGATGCGCTGCTGCTGGTGACGCCGGAATACAACTATTCCGTTTCCGGCGTGCTGAAGAACGCCATCGACTGGGCGTCGCGGCCCTACGGCGCCAACAGCTTCGACGACAAGCCGGTTGCGATCATGGGCGTCACCGTGGGCACGCTCGGCACCGCGCGCGCCCAGTATCACCTGCGGCAGATGCTGGTCTACGTGAATGCCTATCCGCTTAATGGCCCGGAAGTCATGGTCTCGGCCGCGGCCGACAAGTTCAGGGACGGCGAACTGATCGACGAATACACCCGGCACAAGGTTCGCGAGCAACTGGTCGCCCTGGCCGCCTGGGCGCACCGCCTGCATCCGGACTGACGCGGGACGGCGAGCCTGTCGCGGGGATGGCGTGCCACGGACGATTGCGATTCTCGGCGCCGGTTTCGGCGGACTCCGCGCGGCGATGCTGCTCGGCAAGGCGATACGCCGTCGCCGGCTGACGGACTGCCGCGTGGTGCTGGTCGAGCGCAACGACTTTCATACCTATGCGCCGCTGCTCTACGAGGTGAGCGCGTCCCCCGAGGAAGTCGCCGGCTACTACGATCTGAAATCCATCGTGACATTCCCGCTGGCCGAGGTGCTGGGCGGCGACGCGATCGACGTGATGCGCGACACGGTCAGCGGACTGGACCTGCAAAACGGCCAGGTGGCCCTGGCCAGCGGCGCGCATCTGGATTACGACTATCTCATCATCGCGCTCGGCGCACAGACCAATTACTTCGGCATTCCGGGCATGCAGGAGGGCGCGCTGGGGCTGAAGAGCTTCGACGACGCCATCCGCATCCGCGATGCCGTCTGGCTGTCCAGTTGCACCCTGAAGCGGCTCAGAATCGTCATCGGCGGGGGCGGCTCGACCGGGGTGGAACTGGCCGGCGAACTGCAACCCTGGCTCAACGCCATCACGCGGGAAGGCAACTGCCGTACCGGCATCACCCTGCTGCATGCCGGTCCCACCGTCCTGAACGGATTCTCGCAGCGCGTGGTGGGGAAAGTCACCGGACGTCTTGCCCGCTTGCAGGTGAAGGTGCTGACCGATGAGCGCATCGTGGCGATCGACCGCGAGGCGCACCTGGCCCGCCTCGAAAGCGGCATGCAGATTCCCTTCGATGTCCTGATCTGGACCGCCGGGGTCACGCCCCATCCGGTTCTCGGCGGCCTGCCCGTCCGGTATGCGAAAGGCGGGCGGCTGGCCCTGGCCGCGGATTTGTCGGTCCTGCCGGAGGGGGCGGCGCGCCTGCACGGCAAGGTCTATGGCGTCGGCGACGTGGCCGGCGTGGCGCTGCTAGAAGACGGCCAGGACGTGCCCATGACGGCCAGAAACGCCATTTCCCAGGCATCGGTCGCGGCGCGCAATGTGATCGCGGATATCCGGGGCGAAGCGGGCATCGCCTACGCGCCGCGAAGCTATCTCTACATCATCCCGGTCGGCGGCAAATACGCCGTGGCAAAAATCGGCCCCTTCGTCGTCGGCGGTTTCCCCGCCTGGATGTTCAAGGGCGCGGTGGAACTGGGTTATCTGTTCGCCATTCTGCCGCCGCTGCATGCCCTGCGGGTGTGGTTCAAGGGCATCCGGCTGTTTACCCTGAACGACCGCCTGGGTTGACCGCGGCTCGGGCAATACGGCGGCAGCGGCGGTTCGACCGCTGCAGAGGATTGATCGCGGGGGAACTAAAGCCCGACCAACTCCGCATGTATGCCCTGCGCCTGAACCATGTTCAGGACGTTGCCGGACGTCGTGCACGCGGGGTTGTAGGTCACCATCAGCACATGCGGATCGTCGTGCGACGTGCAGGCGCTGATGACGCAGGCGTCCGTCCGTACCACGTCTTCCAGCTCGTGCATCCTGTCGGCGGGAACCGTCTCGTCCACATGGACCATCATGTCAACAATATCCATTTTTCACTCCTTGGCGCCCGATGGCCTGCCGATGGAATTCCAGAAAGCCTCGACCAGCGGACTCGCGGTCGGCGTGCCGGGCACGCTGCGCGGCATCGACACCGCGCTCGCCCGCTGGGGGACGAAGAAGCTGGCCGACA
>DASVPF010000385.1:0-1979 GCA_036382965.1 Thiobacillus sp. | reverse complement strand
CATCTGCTGCATACCGTCCGGCGCGCGCAGCGTTCGGCGCATTACGCGTTCGACTGGGCGCTGCGTCTGCACGACCTGCATGCGGAAGAGGTGCAGGTGTCGGCGCTGCTCACCCATGTCGCCGAAATGCTGATGTGGTGCTTCGATCCCGGACCGATGCTGGAAATCCGCAAGCTGCAGGGGGGCGACCCCACCCTGCGCAGCGCGGATGCGCAGCGGCAGGTGCTGGGCTTCACCGGCATGGAATTGCAGCGCCAGTTGACGCTGGAATGGCGCCTGCCCGCATTGCTGACGAATCTGATGGACCCGGCGCAGGCGCACTCGACCCGGGTGCGCAACGTCATGCTGGCGGTCAATCTGGCGCGGCATTCCGCCCGGGGCTGGCACGATGCCGCCCTGCCCGACGATTTTCACGACATCGCCGACCTGCTGCACCTGGATACCAACACGGTGATGGCGCTGGTCAGGGCCGCCCCGTCCGTGACGCCGGACCCGTAGGCCCGGGCCGGGCAGGGCGTTATGCCAGCCTGGGCATGACGGTTTTTTCCAGCTTGCCGGCGATCTGCGCGATGGCCTGGCCGGCCGGACAGCCGGGTGAAGTCTGCATCAGCAGCTGGCGCCGCATCACCGCCTGGCGCACTTCGGGGTCGAGCGGAATGTCGCCCATGTGAACCAGGCGAATCGGGCGGTCGGGTTCGGTGGCGACGAAGCGGTCGAGCACGTGCTGCAACTGGTGCGTGATGGGAAGCCCCGCACCGGGACGGGCGATCTGGTTGACGACGATTCGCACGGTTTGCCGCTGCTGCTGCCCCACCAGCACCTTGATGGTGGCGTAGGCATCGGTGAGTGACGTGGGCTCCGGGGTGGCGACCATCAGCACTTCGGAGGCCAGCGAGACGGCAAACAGCACGACATCGGAAATGCCGGCGCCGGTATCCAGCAGCACGATGTCGTAATGCGGCACCAGGCCGCTCACGATGCGCAGGAATTCGTTGCGCACCTCGGGCGTGAGCCGCGAATACTCGACCATCCCGGAACCCGCCAGCAGTACGGAAAAGCCGCCCGGCGCCTGCAGGATGGCTTCTTCCAGTCTGGCCTTGCCGGTGAAGACGTCGTGCAGCGTGATCTTGGGATAGAGGTTGAGCACCACGTCGAGATTGGCCAGCCCGAGATCGGCGTCGAGCACCAGCACCTTGTGGCCGCGCTTGGCCAGCGCGGCGGCGAGGTTGGCGGAGACGAAGGTCTTGCCGACGCCGCCCTTGCCGCTGGTGACGGCGATAACCTTGCCCAGCGGCTTCAGGGGAAGCCGGGTGCCGTCCTGCGTGTCGGAGAGGGGGGTGAGCAGCTCGTTCATGCGTTGACTCGATGAAGGGGGTTGCCCGCCGTGTCGGGCGTCTCGCTCGGGAAGCTGTCGAAGGCCATCGGTGTATCCGTGGCGAAGTGGCCGAACAGCAGGCCCTTCTCCTCGGCACTAACCGAAATTTCCTGCGGCAGGTCGAGCAACACCCGATTGCGCCCGTCGGACTTGGCGCGATAAAGCTGCAGGTCGGCACGTTCGATCCACAGGTCGGCGGTGGAGCGTACCCATTCGGGCGCGTAGGCGCCGCCGATGCTGATCGTGACCTGAAGACAGGTCTGCGGACTTACGGCGATGGACAGCGATTCGATCGTGCTGCGGATGCGTTCGGCGACGACGCTGCCGAAGGCGGGCCGGCAGTTGGGCAGGATCACGGCGAATTCCTCGCCGCCATAACGGGCGAGGATGTCCATCGGCCGCACGCAGCCGGCCAGGCATCGGGCGACGGCCTGCAGCACCTGGTCGCCGACCAGATGGCCGTGGGTGTCGTTGATGCTTTTGAAACGGTCGATGTCGAGCAGCAGCAGCAGGACCGATTCGCCGGAACGCGCGACGCTTTCGATCGAACGTTCGAGCGCCGCGCGGAAATAGCGGCGGTTGCCCAGTCCGGTTAGGGGATCCT
>DASVPF010000384.1:0-1654 GCA_036382965.1 Thiobacillus sp. | reverse complement strand
GGGGGAGTACGGCTGGATGAGCGTCATCACCGATCCCACGGGCGCCACCTTCGCGCTGTGGAAACCCAAGAGTCCCGTACAGGGCGGCGATTGAGATTGCCGGCTGGGGACGAGATGAGCGATGGCCTGGAATTGCACGATTCCCGCATCAGCCATATCGCGTGGCTGGACGGCGTCGCGTCGATTCATTTCTCGCTTGCCTACATCCACAAGTCTAAGGGGAATGCCCACAATTCGCCGAGTTTCAAGGGCTCAACGGTCTGGTAGGCGGCAACGAACTGGGTGGCGTTGTCGCTGTCGACGCGCCCGTCCATGTGCGAGATCAGCTCCAGCGCCAGGTCATAGATGCGGGGGAAACCGGCCGACGGGCCATCGGACAAGCGCGGCAATTGCCGGCTGTATCCGCGCGGCAGAAGCCGGCGCGCCTGACTGATCTGCTGCTCGATCAGATAGAAATTGTCGAGCAGCCAGGCCTCTGCCGGGAAGATCCGTTGCCCCGGCGTGGCGACGGCCGTCACGATGTCGTAGGCCGCCAGCAGAACGCGCGCATTGTCCGCCAGCCGTGGCAGCAGCTTGTCCGGCCCCGGACGCGGATCGATTCGATGCTGGCCGGCCAGCGTGACCGCGTGACGCTTCAATTGCTCGATGCTGAACAGCTCCGAGCGCAGCAACTCGGTATCCCGGTCGTCGCGCAGCGCATTCCGTGTGCGTGCCGAAAATCCGAATATCTTCATGAGAGCGAAGACCTCTTATCGGAGGTTCCGGTTTTTGCGCGCGGCGGCTCGGTCCACAGCCGCACCAGAATCAGGCCGACCGCGAGCACCGGCGGGCCGATGAAGATGCCGATGAATCCGAAGGCGGCGACGCCGCCGAACACGCCCAGCACGATCAGGAGCAGAGGCAGGCCGCTGCCGCGGCTGATGAGGTAGGGCTTGACGACATTGTCGATGCTGCTGATGAAGAAGAAGCCCCACAGGGCCATGAAAATCGCCCAGCCGACGGTGCCCTGGTTGAAGAGCCAGATCGCGGCGCCGCCCCAGATCAGGGGCGGGCCGACCGGCACCATGGAGAGGAAAAAAGTGGCCACGCCGAGCATGAAGGCGCCCGGCACACCGGCAATGAGAAAACCGATCCAGGCGACCAGGGCCTGCGCCAGCGCCATGCCGAAAATGCCGTGCACGACCCCCGCCACGGTGTCGTGTATGGTCGCCAGCAGCTCGCCACTGATCTCTCCGGCAAGCTTCTCCAGCCCGATCCGGAGTGTCTGGACCAGAACGTCGCCGTCACGAAAGAAAAAGAAACCGACGAATACGGCGAAGGTCATCTGCAGCAGGCTCTGGCCGATGGCCTTGCCGGCGGCGAGCAGCAAGTCCCTGGCCGGTTCCAGCAAGCCCGTGAACAGCGTAGCGGCTTCCGCCCCGCCTGCCGCAAGCTCGCGCCAGTAGCTGTCGAGCTGGGCGCCGACCAGGGGAATCCGGCCGAGCCATGCAGGCGGTCTGGCCGGACCCTGTTCCAGCAGGGTCTTGAACATCCCCGCGATGGCGGCCACGTTGTCCGTGAGACTGACGGCAAGCAATGCGGACGGTCCGATCACCAGCACGATCAGCAGCAGCACCATCAGCAGCGACGCCAGCGTGGAGCGCCCGCGCAACAT
>DASVPF010000383.1:0-1715 GCA_036382965.1 Thiobacillus sp. | reverse complement strand
AACGAGGCGGTGCTGCTGCCGCCCGGGCAGGCGTATTTCCTGCGCGAGAATCTGCGCCTGCGCCTGCTGTCGGCGCGGCTGGCCTTGCTGACGCAGGATCAGGCGGCATTCCGGTCCGATCTGCAGGCGGCGTCGGACATGCTCGAGCGCTATTTCAATACGCGCGACGCCGGCGTCGCGGCGGCGATCAAGGAAATCAAGCGCCTGTCCAGCCTGCAGATCGCCGTCAAGCTGCCGGGCATCGACGCCAGCCTGGCCGCGCTCGACGCCTACAAGGGAGAGCGTTGATGCGCTGGCTGATCTCCTTCCTTATCGTCGCGGTGCTGGCGATCGCGCTGGCCATGGCCGGACGCTACGACCCCGGTTATGTCGTGCTGGTGTATCCGCCGTGGCGGATGGAAATTTCCTTCATCAGTTTCGTGCTGATGCTGATCGGCGTGGTGGTGGGCGGCGTCGTGCTGCTGCGGCTGGCCGTGCTCACCCTCAATCTGCCGCGTATCGTGCGCGAACAGCGCGAGCAGCGCGCCGCGAAGAAACGCGACGAAAATTTCGTCGGTGGCCTGAAGGCGTATACCGAGTACCGCTATCAGGACGCCGAGCAATCGCTCGGGCAATGGCAGGGCGACGCTGCCCGGACCGGGCTGGCGCGCGTGCTGGCCGCCCATGCCGCGCAGGAGATGCGGGCACGGCCGCAGCGCGAGCGCCACCTTCAGGGCGCCACCGAACACGGCGCCGAGCTTGCCGCACTGTTGTTCGAGGCCGAGGTGCGGCTCGATGCCAAGGATGCAGCGGCGGCCCTGGTGGCGATCAATCGCGCCAAGGGCATTGCGCCGCAGCACACTGCCTTGTTGCGGCTCGAACTCAAGGCGCGCCAGATGACGGGACAGTGGGACGAGGTCGACCGCCTGCTCGACGCGCTGATGCGCAGCAACGCGCTGGAGTCCGGCGTCGCCACCCAGAACCGCCGCATGGCCTATGCTGAAAATCTCAAGCGCCGCGCCGAAGACGACCGCGGCCTCTTGGAATCCTGGAAGAAAATCCCGGCCGATTTCAAGGTCGACGCGTGGGTGGCGCGTGCCGGCGCCCGTGCCTTCATGCAGCGCGGCGGCTACGACACCGCGCTCGACGTGCTGGAGGCCGCGCTCAACCGCGACTGGCACGAGGAGCTGGTGGCGCTGTACGGCGACGTGCGCGGCAGCAGCCCGACGCGGCAGATCGAGCAGGCCGAGAAATGGCTGCACGCCCGGCCGCGCGACGCGCAGTTGCTGCTGACGCTGACGCAGTTGTGCAGCGCGCAGCAACTGTGGGGCAAGGCGCAAAGTTATCTGGAGGCGAGCCTCGCGATTGCCGCCAGCGCCGAGGGCCATATCCGCATGGCCGAACTGAAGACCCAGAGCGGCCAGCCGGGCGAAGCCTGCCAGCATTACCAGAAGGCGCTGGCGCTGTGCCGCGCGGCGTAGGGCAAAACTCCCGTCCCCGCTGGCACGTTTGTGCAGGGACGTACCGCCCCGCCCGTGTGTATTATTAGGCTGTTCTAATATTCCAAGGGAATGCTGTCATGCGCGCTAACTTACTTGCCGTACTGGGCGTCGTGCTGAGTGCATCGCTGCTGTCCGTGCCCGCCAGCTGGGCCGCCGCGCCCAAGGCCACGGCACACGCAAGCAAGCAGACGGCGCAGCCTGGTGTTTTCAAGCTGGCCATCGATCGCGGCGTCG
>DASVPF010000382.1:0-11924 GCA_036382965.1 Thiobacillus sp. | reverse complement strand
ATGGTGTCTTCTGCTCCCGCCCCTCCCCCTCTCGCAGCGCCCTCCAGGCAAGGCACACGCATAGCGCTGGCCCTGCTGGCGTCGGCGGCGGTACACGGCATGGTGCTGTCGACGCAGTTCGTGCAGGTCAATCCGCGTCTGTTCGAGGATCCCAACCTGCCGATGGAGGTGGTGCTGGTCAACGCCAGGAGCGCGGAGTCGCCGCTCAACCCCGACGCGCTGGCACAGGTGAACCTGGCGGGTGGCGGCAATACCGACGAAGAGCGCCGCCTGAAAAGTCCGCTGCCCGCCAGCAACACACCCCGGAGCGGCAGCGAGGAAGCCGCCTTGCAGGCGCACGTGGCCGAACTCGAACGGCAGGCCAAAACCCTGTTGAGCCAGTTGCAGCCCACCGGCCAGCTGCAGAACCGGCCGCGCGCGGCGCCGCCGACGCCGGTGCCCGCCGTCGACGCCAGCCAGCTCAATCAGGAGGCGCGCGAAATGGCGCAGATGCAGGCGCGCATCTCGCAGCAGTGGGACGAGTACCAGAAGCGCCCCAAGCGTGCCTTCATCGGCGCCAACGTCAAGGAATACGCGTTTGCGCGCTATGTCGAGGACTGGGTCACCAAGGTCGAGCGCATCGGCAACGTCAATTATCCCGAAGCCGCGCGCCGCCAGGGCATCTACGGCAGCCTGAAGCTGACCGTGTCGATCTACGCCGACGGCCGCATCGAAGCGGTCGACATCGATCGCTCGTCGGGATCCAAGATCCTCGACGCCGCCGCGATCAAGATCGTCGAACTCGCTGCACCCTACGCGGCCTTTCCCGACGACATGCGGAAAAAGGCCGATATCCTGTCGATCACCCGCACCTGGACCTTCACCCGCTCCGACCAGCTCGTCGGAACTGACTGAGCGCATACAACACACCCCCCGCCCGCTCCTGAGGCGGTTTTTTGCGTTGCAGGGTTTCAGCCCGACCTGCCAACAGAGCATTCGTTAGCTTTATCACGTGATAAAATATTCGATTGTTCTAATATTTTCATTTAATTCCGTACCTGGAGATCGTCATGCACACCGGCACCACCCTCACCCAGTTCATCATCGAAGAGCAGCGCCGCACCGCCGGCGCCACCGGCGATTTCACCTCGCTCCTGAACGACGTCGTCACCGCCTGCAAGGCGATTTCCAACGTCGTCAACAAGGGCGCGCTGCTGGGCGTGATGGGCTCGCTGGATTCCGAAAACGTGCAGGGCGAGACGCAGAAGAAGCTCGACGTCATCACCAACGACATCATGATCCGCTCCAACGAGTGGGCGGGCCACCTGGCCGGCATGGCCTCCGAAGAGATGGACGAGGTCTATGCGATTCCCAACAAGTACCCGCTCGGCAAATATCTTCTGGTCTTCGATCCGCTCGACGGGTCAAGCAACGTCGACGTCAACATTTCGGTCGGCACCATTTTCTCGATCCTGAAAGCGCCGGTCGCCGGCCGCGCCGCCACAGCCTCCGACTTCCTGCAGCCCGGCACCAAGCAGGTCTGCGCCGGCTACGCGATCTACGGTTCCTCGACCATGCTGGTGCTGACCTTCGGCCACGGCACCAACGGCTTCACGCTCGACCGCGACGTCGGCGAGTTCGTGCTGACCCACCCCAACATGCGCATTCCGACCGAGACCCGCGAGTTCGCGATCAACGCGTCCAACATGCGTTTCTGGGAAAAGCCGGTGCAACGTTATGTGGACGAATGCCTGGCCGGCAAGACCGGTCCGCGCGACAAGGACTTCAACATGCGCTGGGTCGCCTCGATGGTGGCCGAAGTGCACCGCATCCTCACCCGCGGCGGCATCTTCATGTACCCCAAGGACACCAAGGATCCGTCCAAGGCCGGCAAGCTGCGCCTGATGTACGAGGCCAACCCGATGGCCTTCATCGTCGAGCAGGCCGGCGGCGCCGCGACCACCGGATACCAGCGCATCCTCGACCTTGCCCCCGAAGGCCTGCACCAGCGCGTGCCGGTGATCCTGGGTTCCAGGATCGAGGTCGATACCGTGACCGGCTATCACCACGAAAAGGCCGCGTAAGCGCTGTCAGTCGCTGGATTGAAAAAGCCGGGCAGTGCCCGGCTTTTTGCGCGCCAGTGCGATGATGGTGTCGTTCTCGTCGGCCGGAATGTCACGGATGAACGAGCGGTTCTGGTTGACCGGCGTGGACGGGAGCCGGCGCGGCTTACTTGAATCGCCGTTCAGGATTGAGAATCGGGCGGCGGCGGCACGGGGTGATGCGAGGCCACATGCACGTTGTCGTGCCGCGTCGTATGCGGATGCGCGTCGAATTCCGCCTGCCGGGCCTGGAACCGCCTGTCCGTCACCCAGTGGAAGAACAGGGGAATGAAGAACACGGCGAGGAAGGTGGCGGCAAGCATGCCGCCGACCACCCCGGTGCCGACCGCATGGCGCGCCCCCGCGCCCGCGCCGGTGGACACCGCCAGCGGCAGCACGCCGAGAATGAAGGCCAGCGACGTCATCAGGATCGGGCGGAAGCGCAGGCGCGCGGCCTCAAGCGCGGCGGCCACGCTGGAATAACCGGCCTGCCGTTTCATCACCGCAAATTCGACGATCAGGATCGCGTTCTTTGCCGCCAGCCCCAACAGCGTCACCAGGCCGATCTGGAAGTACACGTCGTTGGTCAGCCCGCGCAGCCACACCGCGGCCAGCGCGCCGAAGGTGCCGAAGGGCAGCGCCATCAGCACCGCGAACGGCAGGGTCCATTTCTCGTACTGCGCGGCGAGGATGAGGAAGACCATCAGCACCGCCAGCGCCAGCGCGATGCCCGACGTCCCGCTCGAGCGTTTTTCCTGGAACGAGGCGCCGGTCCATTCGTAGCTGAAGTCGGGCGGCAAGGATTGCTTCGCGATGGCGTCGACGATGGCGAGCGCCTGCCCCGAACTGATCCCCGGCACGGCGCTGCCCATGATCTTGACCGCCTGCAGGTTGTCGTAGCGGTCGAGCGTTTCCGGGCCGGACGAGAAGCTGACCCGGGCGAGCGCCGACATCGGCACCATTGCGCCCGCCGCGTTCGGCACGAACAGCGCCGACACGTCCTGCGGCGTCTTGCGCGCGCCCGCCTCGGCCGACATCAGCACCTGCCAGGTGCGGCCGTGCTTGTTGAAGTCGTTGACATAGAACGAGCCCAGCGTGGCCGACAGCGTGCTGAACACATCGTCGATCTTGACGCCGAGCATCTTCGCCTTCTCGCGGTCGACGTCGACGTAGAGCTGCGGCACGTGCGGCCGCCACAGCGTCAGCACCTGGGCGAGGCGCTTGTCCTGGCGCGCGGCGGCAAGAAACGCGTCGGCCACCTGCGACAGCTTCTGCGGCCCGCCCTCGCCCTTGTTCTGGATGTAGAGCTCGAAGCCGCCGGCGTTGCCCAGCCCGAAAATCGGCGGCGGCGCGAAGGCCAGCACCAGCGCCTCGCGGATGCCCGCGGTGGCGCCCATCATCTCGCCGACCATCTGCTGGATGGTTTTCTTGCGCTCGTCCCAGTGGCGCGCGGCGACGAAAATGGTCGCCGCGCTGTTGCGGAAGCCGCCACCGAGAAAATCCAGACCGGCGAAGGCGACCACGTGCTCGACCGCGGGATCCCGGCGCACGATCGCATCGACCCGCTTGACCACGGCCTCGGTGCGCGCCAGCGCCGAGCCGTCCGGCAGGTACACCGCGCTGATGTAGAAGCCCTGGTCCTCGTCCGGCACCAGGCTGCCGGGGGTGAAGGTCCACAGCGTGACGGCGGCGGCGATCATCAGGCCATAGATCGACAGCGCGATCCCTGCCCGCCGCATGAGGAATTTCACCCCGCCCTGATAATGCCGGGTCATGCCGGCGAAGCCCCGGTTGAAGGCGCGAAAGAACCGCCCCGGCTCGCGCTTTCGCTCGCCCTTGAGCAGGGCCACGCACAGCGCCGGCGTGAGCGTCAGCGCGACCATGCCGGAAATGACCACCGAGGTGGCGATGGTGACGGCGAACTGGCGGTACAGCTCGCCGGTCAGTCCGCCGAGGAAGGCGATCGGGATGAACACCGCACACAGCACCAGCACGATCGCGATCACCGGGCTGGTGACCTCGCGCATCGCCAGCAGCGCCGCCTCGCGCGGTGCCTTGCCTTCCTCGTGAATGATGCGCTCGATGTTTTCCAGCACCACGATGGCGTCGTCGACCACAATGCCGATGGCGAGCACCATGCCGAACAGCGTCAGGGTGTTGATCGAATAGCCGAACAGCAGGAGGCCGACGAAGGTGCCCAGCAGCGACACCGGCACGGCGAGGATGGGAATGAGCGTCGCGCGCCAGTTCTGCAGGAACACGAACACCACCCCCACCACCAGCAGGATCGCCTCGCCCAGCGTCTTCACCACCTCGCGGATCGACACCTTGACGAAACGCGTGGTGTCGTAGGGCACGGCGTAGTCGAGCCCGGGCGGGAAGCCCTTCTTCAGTTCCTCGACCGTGCGCCTGACCTCGTCGCCGACGTCGAGTGCATTCGCGCCGGGTTGCAGGAAGATGCCGACCAGCGTCGCCGGCTTGCCGTTGTAGATGCCCGCGAAGTCGTAGTCCTTGGAACCGAGTTCGACCCGCGCGACGTCGCGCAGATACAGCAGCGAGCCGTCGGTGTTGGCGCGCACGACGATGTTCTCGAATTCCCTGGGGTCGGCGAGCCGGCCTTTGGCGGTCAGCGAATACACCAGCGCCTGACTGCCGTCGACCGGCGGCTGGCCGATCTTGCCGGGGGCGAACTGCGCGTTCTGCTCGTTGATCGCGTGGGTGAGATCGGTCACGGTCACGCCCAGCTGCGCCATCCGGTCGGGCTTCAACCAGATGCGCATGGCGTAATCCTTGGCGCCGAAGATCTGCACGTTGGTCGTGCCGGGGATGCGCTTGAGGCGATCCAGCACGTTGAGCGTGACGTAGTTGCTGGTGTAGAGATCGTTGTAGCGGCCGTCGGGCGAGAGGAAGGCGAGCACCTGCAAAAAGGACGACGAGCCCTTCTCCACCGTCACCCCCTGGCGGCGCACTTCTTCTGGCAGGCGCGCCTCGGCCTGCTTGACCCGGTTGTTGACGTTGAGCGCGGCGCGGTCGACGTCCGAACCGATCTCGAAGGTGACCTGGATTTCCAGCACCCCGTTCGAGGCCGAGGTCGAGCTCATGTACATCATGTCCTCGATGCCGTTGATCGCGTTTTCCAGCGGCGCGGCGACGGTCTGTTCCAGCACTGCCGCCGAGGCGCCGGGATAGACCGCGCGCACCGTCACCACCGGCGGCGCGATCTCCGGGTATTGCGCGATCGGCAGCACGCGCATCGCCAGGAGTCCGGCGAGCACGAGGAGGATGGACAACACCGCCGAGAAAATCGGCCGGTCGATGAAAAAGCGCGAGAACATGCGGGCTCCTTATTTTTTCGCGGCGACCGGTGACGCGACGGCAGCCTTGCCCATTGGCGCGCCCGCCGCGCTCGGCACGACCGGCATGCCGGGGAAGAAAATCCGCGCCATGCCGTCGACCACGACCTTGTCGCCGGACTTCAGACCGCTCTTGATGACCCAGCGGCCGCCGCCCCCGCCGATCCACGCGCCGACCTCGACCGGGCGCGGCAGCGCGACGGTCATGCCCTTGCCGCTGCCCCCGGCTTGTCCGGGCCGGGCCGGGCTGGGCGTGGCGACGTAGACGAACTTGCCGGTCGGGCCGTCCTGCACCGCGGGCTGCGGCACGCTGACCGCGTTGGGCAATTGCCCGCCTTCGACGATCACCCGCACGAACTGGCCGGGCTTAAGCCGGCCGTCGGCATTGGCGAATTCGGCGCGCATGTCGAAGGCGCCGGTTTGCGGGTTCGCCTTGTAGTCGCTGAAGTTGAGCTGCCCGCTGGCAGCGATGCGCGCGCCGTCTGCGAGCACCAGACCGACACGCTGCCGTCCCTGCTCGAGCGTCCCTGCGGCGCGCTGTTTTTCCAGCGCCAGGCGCTCGTCCTCGCCGATCGAGAAGCGCGCATAGATGGGGGCGATCTGCGCCAGCGTGGCGAGCGCCGGGCCGCTCGGGCTCACCAGCGCGCCTTCGACCTGCAGCGCCCGCCCCATCACGCCGGCAAGCGGCGCGCGGATGTCGGTATAGCCGAGGTTGATGCGCGCATCGGCAAGACTCGCCTCGGCCGCACGCACGCCGGCTTCGGCCACCGCGAGTGCGGTTTGCGTGGCATCGAGCGCACGCAGGCTGATGAAGCCTTGCGCCGCGAGCTTGCGGTTGCGTTCCTGCTCCAGCCACGCCTCGGCGAGCAGCGCCTGCCGGTTGGCGAGCTCGGCCGCCGCCGCGCGCACCTGCGCCGCCAGGCTTGCACCGTCGAGTTTGAACAGCAGCGCACCGGCCTGCACCGGCGCGCCCTCCTCGAAATAGCGGCGCTCGATAAGGGCGGACACGCGCGGACGGATTTCCACTTCACGCGAGGCTTCCAGGCGGCCGACATACTCAAAGCTGATCGGCACCGTTTGCGGGACGACCGTCTCCACCGTCACCTGCGCGGGAGGCGGTGCGCCACCCCCCGGTTGCGCCGTTCCCTGCTTCCCGCACGCGGCAAGCAGCGCGACCCCGCTCAATGCAACGACCGGTAAATAGCGATGCATGGTGCCCCCTGTCATGATTTATGCGGCCATAATAAACATACATTCGTGAATGTAAACTCCAAATAAACTGGATAATGCGTTATGGTCAAAAAAACCCGTGAAGCTACGCGCGCCACGCGCGAATCCCTGCTCGCCGCCGCACTCCAGGTTTTCCGCGAGCGCGGCGTCGCCCACACACGGCTCTCCGATGTGGCCGAACGCGCCGGCGTTACGCGCGGCGCGATCTATTGGCATTTCAAGGACAAGGCCGAGTTGTTCCAGGCCGTATGCGAACGCGGCACGATGCCGGTGGAAGCGATATTGGCCGAGGCCAGTCAGAGCGCGCTGCGCGACCCGCTCGCGACGGTCAGTCAGCTCGCGCTGATGGCACTCACCCAACTGGCGCAGCACGCCGACACGCAGGCGATGTTCGACGTGATCTTCCATAAATGCGAATTCACCGCGGAACTGGCGCAGGTGGTGGCGAAGAACGATGCCGATCGCGCGGCCTGCCTGTCGCAGGTGCAGCGGCTGTTCGATCAGGCGGTCGCCTGCGGCCAGCTCCCCGACGATACCGATACCTTCCTCGCCACCCATGGCCTGCATGCCTACATGGTGGGCCTGATGCACGAATGGGTGCTCAATCCGCAAAGCTACGATCTCGCCGCGTGTTCTGAGCCGCTCATCGACTGCTATCTCGCCGGGCTGGCGGCCTGCCCGCCGCGCTGCCGGCCGCAACCCGGCTAGGCCGGGTCCGCGGACGCAGAGGTATTCAGGCATGGGACGGACTGGCCGCTATAGTGTAGGAAAGACTGCAAAAAGAGGTGCTTGCTTGATTTGAGGCGGATTACAATGGGGGCGCACATCATGGATACCGTCAACCTGACCCATCATTTCCTGATCGCCATGCCGGGCATGGTCGACCCCAATTTCAACGGCACGCTAACCTATATCTGCGACCACAGCGACCAGGGCGCGCTGGGGGTGGTGGTCAACCGCCCGATCGATCTGGATCTGTCGACGCTGTTCGAACAGATCGGGCTGTCGCTGCCCGAGCGCCTGCAAGACACCGTCTATTTCGGCGGGCCGGTGCAGACCGAGCGCGGCTTTGTCCTGCACACGCCGCCGCTCACCTTCAGTTCCACGCTCACCGTCAACGACGCCGTCAGTCTCACCACCTCGAAGGACGTGCTGGAAGCCGTCAGCCAGGGCGCAGGGCCGGCAAAATTCATGGTGTCGCTGGGCTATGCCGGCTGGTCGGCCGGCCAGCTGGAAAACGAAATCAAACAGAACGCCTGGCTGTCGGTCGCGGCCGACCCACAGGTGATTTTCGACCTGGCGCCCGAAGAACGCCTGCCCGCTGCGATGAAGCTGTTGGGCATCGACTTCGCCAGTCTGTCCGAAGAAGCCGGGCACGCTTGAGCTTTGTCGACACGCACGGCACGGTGCTGGCCTTCGACCTGGGGCTTAAGCGTACCGGCGTGGCCTCGGGCGAGCTGTCGATCGGCATTGCGCATCCGCTCGGCGTCATCCAGGCCGACTCCACCGAGACGCGCCTGGCCGCCATCGCCAAACTCGTTGCCGAATGGCACCCCGTGTTGCTGGTGCTGGGGCTGCCCACCCATGCCGACGGCAGCGAACATGAGATGACGCGGGTGGCCAGAAACTTCGCGCGTAAATTAGAATTGCGCTTCAATCTGCCGGTGTTTCTGGTGGACGAACGCCACACCAGTACGGCGGCCGAGTCCGAACTCCACGAACGCGGCATTCACGGCAAGAAAAACAAGGCACTAACGGACGCCGTTGCCGCGCAACTCATTTTGCAAGGGTTTTTTGATGCACGCCTCACTGCCTGACGCCAACACCCTCATCGCGCAACTCGCCGACGCCATCGCGCCGCTTACGCCCGACACCCTCATCGTCGGCATCCACACCGGCGGCGTGTGGATCGCCGAGCGCCTGCACGCCCTGTTGAAATGCACGCAGCCGCTCGGCATGCTCGACATCTCGTTCTACCGCGACGACTTCTCGCGCATCGGCCTGCATCCGCAGGTGAAGCCGTCCAACCTGCCGTTCGACCTGGAAGGCCGCGACATTTTGCTGGTCGACGACGTGCTGCACAGCGGGCGCACCGTGCGCGCGGCGATGAACGAACTGTTCGACTACGGCCGCCCCGCCTCGATCCGGCTGGCGGTGCTGGTCGACCGCGGCGGCCACGAGTTGCCGATCCGCCCCGATTTCACGGGACTTGCGCTTGCCGTGCCCGACCACCAGAACATCAATCTTTCGCGGCTGGACGACGGCCACCTGACCCTCACCCTTGCATGAACCTACAACTCACTGAAGACGGCAGGCTGCGCCACCTGCTCACCCTCGACGGCCTGCCGCGCGCCATCCTGACGCAGATACTCGACACCGCCGAATCCTTCATGGACGTCGGCGAGCGCGAGGTGAAGAAAGTCCCGCTGCTGCGCGGCAAGTCGATTTTCAACCTGTTCTTCGAACCGTCGACGCGCACCCGCACCACCTTCGAGATTGCCGCCAAGCGCCTGTCCGCCGACGTCGTCAATCTCAACATCGCCACCTCCAGCCAGACCAAGGGCGAGGCGATCCTCGACACCGTCGACAACCTCGCCGCGATGCATGCCGACATGTTCATCGTGCGCCACGCGCAGTCGGGCGCGGCGCACTTCATCGCGCAGCACGTGGCGCCGCACATCTCGGTGGTGAACGCCGGCGACGGCCGCCACGCGCACCCGACGCAGGGTCTGCTCGACATGTTCACCATCCGCCGCTACAAGGGCGAGTTCCACAACCTGACCGTGGCCATCGTCGGCGACGTGCTGCATTCGCGCGTGGCGCGTTCGCAGATCCACGCGCTGACCACGCTCGGGGTGCCGGAGGTGCGCGTCATCGGCCCGAAAACGCTGCTGCCGACGGGGGTCGAGCAGATGGGCGTCAGGGTGTTCCACGACATGGAAGCCGGGCTTGCCGGCTGCGACGTGGTCATCATGCTGCGCCTGCAGAATGAGCGCATGAAAGGCGCGCTCTTGCCCTCCGCGCAGGAATACTTCAAGTTCTTTGGCCTGACCCCGGAAAAACTCGCGCTCGCCAAACCGGATGCCATCGTCATGCACCCCGGCCCGATGAACCGCGGCGTCGAAATCGATTCCGAAGTGGCCGACGGTCCGCAGTCGGTGATCCTGCCGCAGGTGACCTACGGCATCGCGGTGCGCATGGCGGTGATGGCAATGCTGGCGGGGACGGGGAACGCATGAAGATTCATATCAGGAACGGCCGCGTGATCGACCCGATGAACGCGCGCGATGAAATCGTCGACGTGTTCGTGACGGCCAGCAAGATTGCCGCCATCGGCCAGGCGCCCGCCGACTTCCGCGCCAACCGCACCATCGACGCGACCGGCCTCGTCGTCTGCCCCGGCTTGGTCGATCTGTCGGTGCGGCTGCGCGAACCCGGCTTCGAATACCGCGCCACGCTCGAATCGGAAATGCTCGCCGCCGCTGCGGGCGGCATCACCTCGCTCGCCTGTCCGCCCGACACCGACCCGCCGCTGGACGAGCCGGGGCTGGTCGAGATGCTGAAATTCCGCGCCCGGAATCTGCCGGGGCCGCGCGTCTATCCGGTCGGCGCGCTGACGCAAAAACTCGAAGGCAAGATGCTGACCGAGATGGCCGAACTGACCGAAGCCGGCTGCCGCGCCTTCACCCAGGCCGATGCGCCGCTGACCGATACCCAGGTGCTGCTGCGCGCGATGGAATACGCCGCCACCTTCGGCTTCAGCCTGTGGCTGCGGCCGCAGGATGTATCGCTGTCGAAGAGCGGCATCGCACACGATGGCGCGGTGGCTTCGCGTCTCGGCCTGCCCGGCATTCCGGCGCTGGCCGAGACGGTGGCGCTGGCGACCATCCTGCAACTCGCGCGCGAAACCGGCGCCCGCGTGCACCTGGCGCGGCTGTCGACGCGCGAAGGGATTGCGATGGTGCGCGCCGCCAAGGCGCAGGGGCTGGCCGTCAGCTGCGACGTCGCCAGCACCCACGTGCATCTGTCGGAAAACGACCTCGTCAGCTTCGATTCGCACCTGCACCTGGTGCCGCCGCTCCGCAGCCTGCGCGACCGCGACGCCATCCGCGAGGCGCTGCGCGACGGCTCCATCGACGCGCTGTGTTCGGATCACACGCCGGTCGACGAGGACGAGAAGCAGGTGCCGTTCGGCGAGTCGGCACCGGGCGCATCCGGGGTCGAACTGCTGCTGCCGCTGACGCTGAAATGGGCGCGTGAAATGGGCGTACCGCTGCTGCAGGCGCTCGACCTGATTTCGTGGAAGCCGGCGCAGATTCTCGGCATCCCCGGCGGCAACCTGGCGGTCGGCAGCTGCGCCGACATCTGCATTTTCGACGAAACCGCCGAATGGATCGTCACCCCGAAAACGCTGGCGAGCCAGGGCGACAACACGCCCTTCCTCAACCATCCGATGCAAGGCCGCGTGCGCTATACGCT
Source organism: Thiobacillus sp. (assembly GCA_036382965.1). Lineage (GTDB taxonomy): Bacteria > Pseudomonadota > Gammaproteobacteria > Burkholderiales > Thiobacillaceae > Thiobacillus. Next base: position 781 of record DASVPF010000382.1, on the reverse strand, counting down.
GATCGACGGCCATATCGATTTTGAATCGTCCCTCTGAACGACACCGTGTCATGCACGGCGGATAAGCTTTCCTCCATGCAGCGCGTGCCTTTCCCTTTATTGCTGGCCAGCCTCGCGGCCGGGGCACTGGCCGTCGCCGGCTTCGCCCCGTTCGACCTCTGGCCCGTGCCGCCCTTGAGCCTGGCCGTGCTGTTCGCGCTGATGCTGCGCACCCGCTCGATGCGCGCCGGCTTCCTCGTCGGTTTCGTGTGGGGGCTGGGATTTTTCGCCGCCGGGGTGAGTTGGGTGTTCGTCAGTCTTTCCGTCTACGGCGGCATGCCGGCATGGCTGGCGGCACTCGCGACCTTTCTGTTCTGTGCGTTCCTGGCGCTGTTTCCCGCCGCTGTCGGCGCGTTGCAGGCACGCTGGCGCGTCTCGCCTGCACTACGTTTGCTGTTGCTGATCCCGCTCGCGTGGGGGGTGACGGAATGGGGTCGCGGCTGGATTTTCACCGGCTTCCCCTGGCTCACGATGGGCTATTCGCAGGTGCCGGCGAGTCCGCTGGCGGGCTACGCGCCGCTCGTCGGCGTCTATGGCGTGTCGTTTCTGCTGGCGCTGATCGCGGCGCTCTTGGCATCGAGCGTGACGGCGCGCGGCCGGCTGACGCAGCGCGCCTGGGCCGCGGCGGCGATCCTGGCGCTGGGGGTCGGGGGCCAGGCCCTGCGCGGCATTGCGTGGACGACGCCGGACGGCGCACCGACGTCGGTCGCGCTGCTGCAGGGCAACATCCCGCAGGACATGA
>DASVPF010000381.1:0-3281 GCA_036382965.1 Thiobacillus sp. | reverse complement strand
TACTGGGGCTGTCCGATCCCGATCATTCATTGCGACAGCTGCGGCGACGTGCAGGTGCCGGCCGAGCAGCTGCCGGTGGTGCTGCCCGAGGACGTCGTGCCGGACGGCTCCGGCAACCCGCTCAACAAGCGCGCCGATTTCGTCAACTGCACCTGCCCGAAATGCGGCGGCGCGGCGCGGCGCGAGACCGACACCATGGACACCTTCGTCGAGTCGTCGTGGTACTACGCGCGCTACGCCTGCCCCGATTTCGCCGGGGGCATGCTCGATCAACGCGCCAACCAGTGGCTGCCGGTCGACCAGTACATCGGCGGTATCGAACACGCCATTCTGCACCTCTTGTATGCGCGCTTCTTCCACAAGCTGATGCGCGACGAAGGTCTGGTGGCGAGCGATGAGCCTTTCCACAACCTGCTGACGCAGGGCATGGTGATCGCCGACACCTTTTACCGCGAAGCGGCCGACGGCAAGAAGACCTGGTTCAACCCGGCCGATGTGGAAATGCGCGACGGCGTGGCCATCCTGAAATCCGACGGCCAGCCGGTGATCGTCGGCGGCACCGAGAAGATGTCGAAGTCGAAGAACAACGGCGTCGACCCGCAGGCGCTGATCGATCAGTACGGCGCCGACACCGCGCGGCTGTTCACCATGTTCGCCGCACCGCCGGAGCAGAGCCTGGAATGGTCGGACGCGGGGGTCGAGGGCGCGCACCGTTTTCTGAAAAGGCTTTGGGCATTTGCCAAGATACATCCGATCCATCCGCATGGTGCTATCGAGCAGGTGAGGGATTGGTCAGCAACAGCGCCAGATATCAAGGCAGCTCGCAAAGTAATTCATGCAGCCTTGAAGCAGGCCAACTTTGACTATGACCGTAAACAATTCAATACCGTTGTGTCGGCGTGCATGAAAATCATGAATACTCTGGAAAGGATATCGCCGGTTTCCACAGGCAGCGCGGGAATACTCCCTCGCGCGAATGAAGTGCACTCCCTTCGAGTGGAAACAATGTCCATCCTGTTGCGTCTCCTTGCTCCGATCACACCGCACATCACTTATACGTTGTGGAACGAACTGGGTTATGGCGAAGACATTCTCGATTCTGGGTGGCCGCAGCCAGAGGAAGATGCGCTGGTGCAGGACGAAATCGAACTGATGCTGCAGGTCAACGGCAAGCTGCGCGGGCAGATCCGCGTGGCGGCCCAGGCCGACAAGGCCGCGATCGAGGCGGCCGCGCTGGCCAGCGAAGCCGCACTGAAATACCTGGAAGGCCGGCCGCCGAAAAAAGTGGTGGTGGTGCCCGGGCGTTTGGTTAATATCGTCATATGAACCGCCGACTTTTCCTTGCCGCCCTGCCCGCGGCACTCGCTGTGGGGTGCGGCTTCCATCTGCGCCGGTTGGGCGGCCTCCCGTTTGCCAGCCTGTATGTCGACGCGCCGGCCGGCAGCACGGTCGCGGAACGCATTCGCACGTTGTTGCGTTCGGACAAGCAGACGGCGCTGGCCGCGACCGCCGGCGAAGCCGAGGCGGTACTCAAGCTCTCTCCGGAAGAACAAACCAAGACCATCCTCTCGCTGTCGGGCGCCGGGCGGGTGACCGAGTACCGGCTGGCGATGCGACTCACCTACAGCCTCAGCGACAGGAACGAGCGCATTCTGACCGCGCCGGAAAGCATCGAATTGATCCGCGACATGACCTACGACGCGTCGCAGGTGCTGGCCAAAGGGTCGGAAGAGCAGTTGCTGTACCGCGACATGGAAGAGAGCGCCGCGCTGCGGATCCTGCGCCGCCTGCAGACCCTGAAACCTGGAACGCCCCCGTGAACCTAGAAACCGCAGTTGACCGCTCATTAGCGTATGAAATTTCGCATGGGTATGGGTTCTTCTGTCTTCGATGCGATTTGCCAGCAAGCCGAGTCCGCTACACAGCCGCTGGTACACTTGGTCGCGCGCCTGCCTTTGTCGCCCGTTGTTGCAGGCGTCAGCCTGCCGCCGCCTCGCTTCGCAGCAGACACACGCCCAAGCGCACCATCGGGCGCGCCCAACTGCGGTTTCCAGGTTGAACATCCCGGCTGAGCGTCTGCCCGACCAGCTGGCGCGCGGCCTCGCCGCGCTCTATGTGGTGGTGGGCGACGAACCGCTGGCGGCGCAGGAAGCGAGCGACGCCATCCGCGCGGCGGCGCGCGCGGCGGGCCACAGCGAGCGCACCGTCTACACCGTGCAGGGGCGCTACAACTGGCAGAGTATTTTTGCCAGCAGCGACAACTTCTCGCTGTTCGCCGAGCGCCGCCTGACCGAAATCCGCATTCCGTCCGGCAAGCCCGGCGTCGATGGCGCCAAGGCGCTGGAAACCTATGTCGCCAGGTTGCCGGCCGATACGCTCACCCTCGTCAGCCTGCCGGGCCTGGACTGGAAAACCATGCAAAGCCGCTGGTTCGCCGCGCTCGCCCAAAGCGGCGTGGTGGTCGAGGCGCGGCCCATCGAGCGTGCCGCCTTGCCCGGCTGGATCGAGCGGCGGCTGGCCAGGCAGGGCCTGCGCGCCGACCGCGCCGCGCTGGAATTCCTGGCCGATCAGGTCGAAGGCAATCTCCTGGCGGCGCAGCAGGAAATCGACAAGCTCGCGCTGCTGCTGCCGCCGGGTTCGGTGACGCTGGCCGACGTCGAGCATGCCGTGGTCGACGTCAGCCGGCTGGAGGCCGACGCCTTGCAGGATGCGCTGTATGCGGGCGACGGCGCGCGCTTTGCGCACATCGTGACCGACCTCAAGGACGCCGGCGAAGCGGTGCCCGCCATCCTGTGGCAGGTGTCGTCGGCGGTGCAATTGCTGCTGCGGTTAAAATTGGCACTGGCGCAGGGCGACAGCCTGCCCGCCGCGATGCGTACGCTGTGGGGGCGCGACAAGCAGCGCGCGCCGCAGATCGAGCGCGCGCTGAAGCGCCTGAGCCTGGCGCGAGTCGAAACGGCATTGGCCGACCTCGCGCTGATCGACCGCCAGGCCAAGGGGCTGGAGCGGGTCGGCGATCCCTGGGATACGCTGCTGCGCGTGGGACTGGCGCTGGCCGGTTCGCCAAGCAATGGAAAGAGATGATGGACGTTAAACAGTACATGCAGACGGTGGGCAAGCAGGCGCGCGAAGCCTCGCGTGCGATTGCGCGCGCCGACACCAACCAGAAAAACCGGGCGCTGCTGGCGATGGCGGCGGCGATCCGGCGCGATGCCGCCAAGCTGCTGGCGGCGAACGCGTGCGACATGGAACAGGCGCGCGCCGGCGGGCTCGACGCCGCC
>DASVPF010000380.1:0-2427 GCA_036382965.1 Thiobacillus sp. | reverse complement strand
AAGGGCGCGGACGCGATGGTCGTCGGCCAGGTCGCCGCGCTGCCCAATGGCCGCATCGAGGTCCGGTTCCGCCTGCTGGACGTGATCAAGCAGACGCAGCTTGCGGGTTTCAGCTACCAGATCACGCCGGGCCAGTGGCGTGCCACGGGACACCAGATCGCCGACATCGTGTACGAGAAGCTGACCGGCATACCCGGCGCGTTCGGCAGCCGCATCGCCTACGTGCAGAAACAGGGCAAGCGTTATGAACTGCGGGTGGCCGATGCCGACGGGCAAAATCCGCGCATGGTCGTGCGTTCCGGCGAGCCGGTGATTTCGCCGAGGTTCTCGCCCGACCGCACGCGCCTGGCCTATGTGTCGTTCGAGGACAAGAAGCCGGTGGTCTACGTCCAGTCGCTGCAGGACGGCAGCCGCCGCAAGGTCGCCGCGTTCAAGGGCTCCAACTCGGCGCCCGCCTGGGCGCCCGAAGGCCGCCGCTTGGCGGTGGTGCTGACGCGCGACGGGGCGTCGCAGATTTATCTCATCAATGTCGATGGCAGCGGGCTCAGCCGCTTGACCCAGGGCGGCGACATCAACACCGAACCGGTCTTCTCGCCCGACGGGCAAACCGTGTATTTCACCTCGGATCGCGGCGGCAGTCCGCAGATCTACCGCGTGGCCGCCAGCGGCGGCGATCCCAAGCGGGTGACGTTCAGCGGCAGCTACAATGTTTCTCCCGCGATCAGCCCCGATGGGCGATTTCTGGCCTATATCAGTCGTGAGGACGGCCGGTTCAGCGTGGCGTTGCAGGAACTGGCCACCGGCCAGACCCGCGTGCTGACCGATACCGCGCGCGACGAATCGCCCAGCTTCGCACCCAATGGCCAAGCGGTCCTGTATGCCACGGTGCAGGGCGGACGCGGGATACTCGGCACGGTGAGCCTGGATGGCAAAACCCATGCGCGCCTGTCCGAATCGGGCGTCGACGCCCGCGAGCCCGCCTGGGGATCGTAATGCCGGCTTTATGGAGCCGGCATTTAATATACGTTCGTGGTGAACCTGTCGAACCCCAGGCTGTCCTTCGACAGGCTCAGACGTTCCTGTTGTTCGATGCCGTCATTCACCCTGAGGAGAGATCGATGAACAAGATTTTTTGGCCCGCCCTGCTTGCCCTGTTTCTGCACGTAGGCGATGCGGCTGCCGAACGCGCCGGGGATGCCGGTCAGCTTCTCGTACACGATGTCGGCGATCTGGTGTCCCGTGGCGCGCCACTGGCCCGGTGTGATCTGGTAGCTGAAGCCCGCAAGCTGCGTCTGCTTGATCACGTCGAGCAGGCGGAACCGGACTTCGATGCGGCCATTGGGCAAGGCGGCGACCTGGCCGACGACCATCGCGTCCGCGCCCTTGCCGCGCCAGGCGCTGTAATCAACCTGCGCGGGTTCGACCGGCTGCGGCATGCCGCCCGTCTCCACCAGCCTGACCTGGCCGCTGCGGTTGAGGTCGTCCGCAGCAATCTGGGTCAGCGCCGGCACCGGCAGTCCCGGCGCCGCCTGAAACGGCACCATCGCCACCGCAATCTTGTTGGCCGCGCCGCCGATCACCTGGATTTCCATCGCGGCGCGCGCCGAAAACGGCGCGCTCAGCAAGGCCAGGCAAAACAGGGGAAATAGCAGAACAGCACGCAGCATGGGGGCGGGAATCTCGATCAATAGTGCTTGCTTTGGCAAGCGAGTTTAGCACAGCCCATCAGGCTGTCCGGCTGCCGCGCGGCGCCTGTGGCCTTGTACCCGGCAATTCCTGTTCGCATTGGAAACGAGACGCGAAGACAAGCCGCAGACAGTGCTATAGCACGGCAAGGCGCAGTCGACAAACCGGAATTACTCTTTGGGACGATGGATAAAAGATAGGTCCGGCACGAATGCAGCGCGTGCGTCGCGGTCGCCCGGCAAGGGCAGCGGCGAGGATTTTTCGATGGCGCGCACCACTGCCTCGTCGTACGCCGCATTCCCGCTCGGCCGCGTCACCCGCACGCTCTGGACTTCGCCGGTGGGCAGCAATCGCACCAGGCAGCGCACTTCGGGGTTGCCGGTCAGGTTGTCGGGAAGCCGCGTGTTGCCGCGCACCTTGGCGCTGATCATGTCGCGGTATTGCCCGACCGCGCGCGCCACCTCGGCCTGGCGCTTGCCGGCCGCGGCACGCGCCGCCGCCTGTTTCATCAGCCGCGCCTCGCTGGCGGCTTCCTCGTCCGCGATGCGTTGCGTCAATTCCTCGTCTTCCATGCGGCGCAGCCGCGCGCGTTTTTTCTGTTCGGCCAGCTGTTTTCCGCGTGCTGTCCTGGCGGCTTCTTTTTCCGGGCGTAATCGATGGCGGTATTCAACGCCATTCGATAAAGATAGGTGTAAAAACTGGATTTCCCCTTGAAATCCCGGATAGAGCGGAAAAGTTTGA
>DASVPF010000379.1:0-5015 GCA_036382965.1 Thiobacillus sp. | reverse complement strand
CCGCCGTCCATGACGCCATGCTGAAGGTGATGCGATTCTGGCTCGAGCGCGGCCTCGACGGGTTCCTATCTGGGCGAGGACGATATCGTGCGCTTCGAGGATATCTACAGGCGCAGCTGAATTGTTTCGGGCTGCGGGTGCAATGCCCGCAGCCGGGCCGTGGCGGTGTCGAATCAAACCCTTTGTTCTTCCTCGTTTTTCACAGGTCGGCGGATCACGCCTGCCTTGGCATGTAGGACAAACGCCTACACGCGAGGTTGTTGCTTGCTGTCCGCGAATACAGCAATTGTCTGCATTAACTTTCCCGGGTGTCGTCCGAAAACGAATTCACCACGCTGACTTAAGTGTGGATTCGAAAAAAATTCGCGGAGACACATCATGAAACTGGGCGAAATGCTGGACGAGATGCGGGATGTCAATCTCAACTATCTGATGCTGGCGCAGAGCATGATCCAGCATGACAAGGCGACCGCCGTCTTTCGTCTGGGGATCAGCCAGGACGTGGCCGACCTGATCGGGGCGCTGACACCCGCGCAAATCCTCAAGCTCGCGGGATCCGGCATGATGGTATCGCGCTTCCGCTTCGACGACGGCGTGGTGCTGAACATGCTGACCAGTTACACCAAGGATCGCGCACTGGCGCAGTCTCACGCCGCCATCCTGATGGCGGGCCAGGCCGTGGCGGCCTTCGCCTGATTCTGCGACCCGACGGGGAGTCTCCCAATGAGCAAGAAGAGCCTGTTGACCGAAATGCGCGATACCCAGCTGGCGATCGAACTGATCGAGGTCGGCGCCCGCCCGCAGGTGCTGGAAGCCGAAACCACGCTGTCGCGCGAACGCTTGCTCAAGCTGTACAAGGAAGTCAAAGGCGTCTCGCCGCCCAAGGGCATGCTGCCGTTTTCCACCGACTGGTTCCTGACCTGGCTGCCCAACGTGCATTCCTCGCTGTTCATCAACATTCACCGCTACATCACGAAGAACAGCGAGTGCAATGGCATCGAGGCCGTTCTCAAGAGCTATCGTCTGTATCAGGAATACCTGCACACCAACCAGATCGAGGCCGTGCTGAGCTTTACCCGTGCCTGGACGCTGAACCGCTTCTTCGAAAGCCGCATGCTCAGCACCGCCGTGTGCAGCGATTGCGGCGGCCATTTCGTCGTCCACCCGGACGACCTGCACAACCAGTACGTGTGCGGTCTGTGCAATATGCCCGCGCGCGCCGGAAAAACCCGCAAGGCCAAGGCAGCGGAAGGGGCGCTGCGCAGCAGCGGGGTACCCACCGGCGTACCCCTTGCGGGTGCCGAAGCTCAGCTCGAACTGCTCGAACTGACTGCCGCCGCCTGACAGGTTCGCCGGAATCCGGTGAGATGCGCCTGCCGGTCAGCCTCCAATCGCTCGTCATCCAGTGTGCCGCCCTCCTGCTGGCGGTATGGCTGAATCAGCTGTTCCAGATCATTTTCCCGCACCCGTTCGCGTTGTGGCACCTGGCCCTCGCGCAAGCCACGCTTGCCGCCGTGCTGAGCCGCGCCTGGTTCCAACCCGTCTGGTGGCTGCCCCTGCATGCCGGTTTTCTGCCCGCCGTCCTCCTTGCGCTGCAGGCGGGCGTGCCGGCCTGGATCTACCTGGCCGCGTTCCTCCTGCTGGTCCTTTTCTACTGGAGCACCTTCCGCACACGGGTGCCCTTGTATCTGTCCGGCCGCCAGGCCTGGCAGGCCGTGATGCCCCTGTTGCCTCCGGCGCAGCCCTTCCGTTTCATCGACCTCGGCAGCGGCCTGGGCGGCGTTCCGCTGTATCTGGAACCGCGGTTCCCCGAGGGACGTTTCCACGGTGCCGAGATTGCCCCGGCGCCCTGGCTCATCAGCCGGGTGCGCGCCCATCTGGAGGGGAGCCGGGTGCGCTTCATGCGGCGCGATTATGCGTCGCTCGACCTGGCCGATTTCGACGTCGTGTTCGCCTTTCTCTCGCCCGCGGCCATGCCGGCCCTGTGGCAACAGGCGCAGCGCCAGATGCCCCGCGGCAGCCTGTTCATCAGCCTGGCGTTTCCGGTGGAGTCACGGCAGCCGGATCATGTCGCCGCGCAGGCCGGAGGCGCACGGCAGACGCTTTATGCGTGGCGCATGTGAGGGTTCGTCGCGCGGAAATACTCGCGCTGCGCCATCAAGTTTATTGGGAACCGGTCGAATCTTCATCCTGAGAGCCCGGGCTTTTGAATGCCGCAAAACCGGGACGGGGTGAGGCCATTCCCATCCAGCGAATCAAATAGAAGGAATCGAAGGTCGTGCTAGTCATCGTTGGATATATCGTCGTGGTGGTCAGCGTCTTCGGGGGCTTTGCCATGGCTGGCGGGCACCTGGCGGCGCTGTTGCAGCCGCTGGAATTGTTGATGATTGCCGGTGGTGCAGCCGGCGCCTTCTTCGTCGGCAACAATGGCAAGGCCATCAAGGCCACACTGAAAGCCCTGCCCACCGTGTTTAAGGGATCGAAGTACACCCGTGCGCTGTACATGGACATGATGGCGCTGCTGTACGAACTGCTGACCAAGATTCGCAAGGAAGGCCTGATGTCGGTGGAGGCCGATGTCGACGCGCCCGAAAGCAGCCCCTTATTTACGAAATATCCGGCGATCATGGCCGACCACCACATCGTCGAATTTCTCACCGACTATCTGCGTCTGATGGTGAGCGGCAGCATGAATGCGTTTGAAATCGAAAACCTGATGGACAACGAAATCGAAACCCACCATCACGAAGGCGAAGTGCCGGCGCACGTCGTCGCCAAGATGGGCGACGGCATGCCCGCGTTCGGTATCGTGGCGGCGGTGATGGGCGTGGTGCACACCATGGAATCGGTCGGCCTGCCGCCCGCGGAACTGGGCATTCTGATCGCGCACGCGCTGGTCGGAACCTTCCTCGGCATTCTGCTGGCCTATGGTTTTGTCGGCCCGCTGTCCAGCCTGCTCGAACAGAAACTGCACGAATCGAGCAAGATGTTCCAGTGCATCAAGGTGACCCTGCTGGCCAGCATCAACGGCTATGCGCCGGCGATTGCGGTCGAGTTCGGACGCAAGGTGCTGTTCTCGACCGAACGGCCGTCCTTCAGCGAACTGGAAGAGCACGTGAGGGGCGCGAAATCGCGCTGATCCTGAGCCTGCGAGTCTGAATTCCCATGAGCGAGCAAAAAGCGCCCATCATCGTCAAGCGCATCAGGAAGGTGGCGGGCGGCCACCACGGCGGCGCGTGGAAGATCGCCTATGCCGACTTCGTGACGGCGATGATGGCCTTTTTCCTGCTGATGTGGCTGATGGGATCGACCACCAAGGGCGACCTGCAAGGGATCGCGGAGTATTTCAAGACGCCGCTCAAGGTGGCCATGCAGGGCGGCTCCGGCAGCGGTGACAGCTCCAGCGTCATCAAGGGCGGCGGCGCCGATCTGACGCGCAAGACCGGGCAGGTCAAACGCGGCGAGACCCAGGCGGAGAAGAAAACCTACAACCTCAAGGCCGCACAGGCCGAGATCGAACGGATCGAGGCTGCCAAGCTCAAACAGCTCAAGCAAAAGCTCGACGGGGCGATCGACGCCAATCCCACGCTGAAGCAGTTCAAGCGGCAACTGCTGGTCGACATCACCAGCGAAGGCCTGCGCATCCAGATCGTCGACGAGCAGAACCGCCCCATGTTCAACCTCGCCAGCGCCGAGCTGCAGCCCTACACCAAGGTCATCCTGCACGAGATCGGCAAAGTGCTGAACGACGTGCAGAATCGTGTCAGCCTGTCGGGCCACACCGATGCCAAACCCTACGCCAACGGTGCGCGCGGTTACAGCAATTGGGAATTGTCGGCCGACCGCGCCAATGCCTCGCGGCGCGAACTGATCGCCGGCGGCATGGACGAGGCAAAGATGCTGCGCGTGGTCGGATTGGCATCGTCCGTGCCGTTCGGTCAGGCGGCGCCGCTCGATCCGGTCAACCGCCGCATCAGCATCATCGTGATGAACAAGCGCACCGAAGACGCCATCACCAAAGAGGCGTCCGGCGTGAGCACGGCCGACGAGGCTGGCGTGCAGGATGACGTGATCAAGTCCGTCGCGCCGCATTGATCTGCCGCTCGCGCTAAATGGCAAATAGCCGGCCAAATCCACCCTTATTCCCCTGATCGCCCGCGCCGGGCGTGGCCAATAATCCAGCCTAAGAAAACCCGCTTCTGCTTCGCAGATGGCAGGGGTCCCTTCTACAGGTGAGATCAGGGATGGCTGAAGAAAGCGATCAGGAACGGACAGAAGCCCCGTCGCCACAGCGACTGGAGAAAGCGCGCGAAGAAGGCCAGGTGCCGCAATCGCGCGAGCTGGCCACGTTCGTCGTCCTGATGACCGGCGGCGCGGCCCTGTGGACGATGGCCAACGGCCTGGGCCGGACCCTGTCGAACATCGTGCGCGGCGGCCTGCAGTTCGATCCCGGCATCGCCCGCGACAGTTCGCACGTCATGGCGCAACTGTCGGATCAGTTTTTCGACGCCACGCTGGCACTTGCGCCCTTCCTCGCGCTGGTCGTGATCGCCGCCCTGGCGTCGCCGCTGCTGCTGCGCGGCTGGCTGTTCAGCGCCAAGGCGTTCCTGCCCGACTTCAAGCGCCTGAATCCGCTGTCGGGATTCAAGCGCATGTTTTCCACTCACGGTCTGGTCGAACTGGTCAAGTCGCTGGCCAAGGTCGGCCTGCTGGGGGGGGTCTCGGCCTGGCTGATCTGGTCCAACCTCGATGCGATTTCTTCGCTCAGCCTGGAGGAGCCTGCCAACGCCATCCGGCACATGGGCGACCTCATCGGCAAGATTTTCCTGCTGGCCGCCGGCGCGATGATTTTCATCGTCGTGCTCGATCTGCCGTATCAGCTGTGGAGCTTCTACAACAAGCTCAAGATGAGCAAGGAGGAACTGCGCCAGGAGGCCCGGGAATCGGAAGGCGACCCGCACATCAAGGCACGCATCCGCGCCCAGCAGCGCGAAATGGCACGCCGCCGCGTAATG
>DASVPF010000378.1:0-1988 GCA_036382965.1 Thiobacillus sp. | reverse complement strand
GCCGATATGCTACATCAAAACGGCCGCCTGCAAGCATCCGGCCTTTTCTCAACAATCTGGGTAAATAACGAATGACTTACGTTGTAGCCGACGCCTGCGTGAAGTGCAAATACACCGACTGTGTCGACGTCTGTCCGGTGGACTGCTTCCGCGAGGGCCCCAACTTCCTCGTCATCGACCCGGACGAATGCATCGACTGCACCCTGTGCGTGGCCGAATGCCCGGTCGAGGCCATCTACGCCGAAGACGACGTGCCGGACGACCAGCGCGCCTACATCGCGCTCAACGCCGAACTCGCCAAGGGATGGAAGGCCATCATCGAACGCAAGGATCCCTTGCCCGACGCCGACGAGTGGGCCGGCGTCAAGGACAAGCTCAAGCACTTGGAACGCTAATCCTTGGAAAACCCGGGCGGCACCGCGCTGCCGCATACCGTCGCCCGCACCCTGCTCGACCAGCACGCCGACCGTCTGCCCGATCTGTCCGGGCTGACGGTGCTCGTGCCCAACCATCGCGCCGGGCAGGATTTTGCCCGTGCGCTGGCGCATGAGGCCGGGCTCACCGTGCTGATTCCACCGCGCATCGCCCCGCTGAAAAGCTGGGCCGAAAATGCCGCCAGCGGCCGCGCCGAGCCGCAGGCACGGCGGCTGGCGCGCCTCCATAGCGTGCTGCGGCACGAGGCCTGGCTGGGCGCAGCCGACAAGTGGGCGCTCGCCAATGAACTGTTGCAACTGGCCGACGAGCTGTCCGCCACGCGGCTGGGCGGCGCCATCGGGTCGCGCATCCGCGCACTGCATGCCGGCACCCTCGACCGCGAGACCGCATTGATCGAGGCGGTATGGCAGGCGCTCAATACCGGCGGCAGCGACCCGCAGGCGCGTTATGCGCGCGCGCTCGACGCGCTGCTTGCGCGCATCGAATCCGCGCCGTACCCCATCTACGGCTACGCGCTGGGCACGCTGACCGCCGTCGAGCAGCAGTTTCTCGAGCGCTGCGCCGAATGCGCTCCGCTCACACTGTTCGAGCCGGAAGCCGAAGACAGTGTCGCCCTCATTCTGCGCCAGGCCTGGCAGCTGACCGAGCCGCCGCTGCGCGAGCGCGCTGCCCTGCTCGCCGAACGCATTCCCGACTCGCCGCTGCTGTCGCGCATCACGCTCAGCCCGGCGCCGCATCTGGAGGCCGAAGCGCGCGCCGTCGCCACCTGGGTGGCCGCCCAGCTGCACGCCGGCAAGCGCGACATCGCCCTGATCGCGCTCGATCGCGAAACCGCACGCCGGGTGCGCGCGCTGCTCGAGCGCATGGACGTGCTGGTCGCCGACGAAACCGGCTGGACATTGTCGACCACCGCCGCCGCCGCAGTGATCGACCGCTGGCTCGAATGCGTGGCGAGCGACTTTCCGCACGTCGAACTGCTCGACCTGCTGAAGTCGCCGTTCGTGCTGGGCGAACTTGCCGCGCGGCAGGATCAGGTGCTCGCTTTCGAACTTGCGCTGCGCCGCCACGGCATTGCGCAAGGCATGGCCGACATGCGGCGGCTGGCGCACGCCGAATTCGCCGCACTGCCGCCCTGGCTCGCCACGCTGGCCGACGCCCGTCAGGGGTTTGAGCAGCGCCGCGCGCCGCTCGCGGTCTGGCTCGCCCGTCTGACCGACAGCCTCGCCCGGCTCGATGCCGTCGCCCCGCTCGAGGCCGATGCCGCCGGCGCCCGCGTGCTCGAAACGCTCGACACCCTGCGCCGCGATCTGGCCGACGACGCGGAAAAATACGGCTTTGGCGAATGGCGGCGCTGGCTCAATCTGGCGCTGGAGTCGGACAGCTTCATCGACACCCGTGTCGTCAGCCCCGTCGTGCTGACCTCGCTGCCCGCCGCGCGCGGACGCCTGTTCGATGCGGTGGCGGTGACCGGCGCCGACGCCCGCCACCTGCCGGCGCGCCCCGCGCCCGGCCTGTTTTCCCAGACCACGCGCGCGCAACTCGGCCTGCCTACT
>DASVPF010000377.1:0-1951 GCA_036382965.1 Thiobacillus sp. | reverse complement strand
CTGTTGCTGCTTAACTAACCACAAGGAGACTGAAATGAACGACATGACTGTTCCGACCCAAGTTCTGACCGCCGCTGCCCTGAAGGAAGAAGAGCGCACCCGTTGCGAGGTGTGGACACGCGTGATGGGCTACCACCGCCCGGTGACGAGCTTCAACAAGGGCAAGCAGAGCGAGCATCGCGAGCGGCGCCACTTTGTTGAAAGCCGCTGCACACCAGGCTGATTCCGCCATGCTGCGCGTCGGCGGCCTGACGCCGCTCTCCACCACCGACTGGCCCGGCATGCTGGCCGCGGTGGTGTTCTGCCAGGGCTGTCCGTGGCGCTGTGGTTATTGCCACAACCCCGGTCTGATTCCCGCGCGCGGCGACAGCGAAATTCCCTGGGACGACGTGCTGGCCTTCCTGCGTCGTCGCCAGGGACTGCTCGACGGCGTGGTGTTTTCCGGTGGCGAGCCGACCTTGCAGGCCGCGTTGCCAGATGCGATGCGCGAAGTGCGCGCGCTCGGATTCAGGATCGGCCTGCACACCGGCGGCGCGTATCCGCAGCGTCTCGCTACGGTGTTGCCGCTGGTCGACTGGGTGGGATTCGACGTGAAAGCGCCGTTCGCGAATTACCCGCGCATCACCGGCGCGGCCGGCAGCGGCGCGCGCGCGCGCGCGGGCCTGCAACAGGTGCTGGCTTCAGGCGTCGCGCACGAAATCCGTACCACCGTGCATCCGGCGCTGCTAAGCGATACGGACCTTGCCGATGTCGCCCACGAGTTGGCCGAACGTGGCGCGAAGCGCTACGTCATCCAGGCTTTTCGCAGTCAGGGGTGCGCGGATGAAGCCTTGCGTCGGAACTCGGCGCGCAGCCGGCCCTTGCGGGACGTGGGCAATGAACTGGCGGGCTTGTTCGAGGAATTTTCGCTGCGCGCGTAGGGCGTAATGGCAGGCAACTAAATCACGCGGTCAACAGCGTCAGCCGCAGGTCGCCGCCGAGCTGGCGCACGTCGGCCAGCTTGAAGCGCGCGGCGTCGGCCAGCGTCGCCAGCGGCGACATCGCGAACAGACCGCGCGCGTCGTCGCCCACCGCCATCGGCGCCACATAGGCCACCCACTCGTCGACCAGCCCGGCCTGGAGCAGCGCGCCGTTGAGCGCGGCGCCTGCTTCGACGTGCAGTTCGTTGACGCCGCGTTGCGCCAGCAGCGCGAGCAGGCCAGGCAGATCGACGCGGCCGTCCGCCGCGGGCAATTCGACCACTTCGGCGCCCGCCTGTTCGAGCGTGGCGCGCGCAGCCGGATCGGCATGGTGACAGGCGACGAGCGCGGGCAGGATCGTCGCATCCTTGGGCGTGCGCAATTCTGAATCAACGATGACGCGAAGTGGCTGCCGGCCGATGTCGACCTCGCGCACGGTCATGCGCGGATTGTCGGCGAGCACGGTGCCGCTGCCGGTGAGGATGGCGCAGGCGCGCCCGCGCAGTTTCTGCACGTCGGCGCGCGCCGCCTCGCCGGTGATCCATTGCGAGGCGCCGTTGGCGAGCGCGGTCTTGCCGTCGAGCGTCGATGCGGTTTTCAGGCGCACCCACGGGCGGCCCCGCGTCATGCGCGACACGAAGCCGGGATTGAGCGCGCGCGCCTCGGCTTCCATCAGCCCGACTTCGGCTGTGACGCCAGCCAGCGTCAGCATGGCAATGCCGCCGCCGGCGACCAGCGGATTGGGATCGGTCATCGCCGCCACCACGCGCGCCACGCCGGCCTGGATCAGCGCCTCGGCGCACGGCGGCGTGCGGCCATGATGCGAGCAGGGTTCGAGCGTGACGTATACCGTTGCGCCGCGCGCCGCATCGCCCGCGGCTTTCAGCGCATGGATTTCCGCATGCGGCGTGCCGG
The DNA here is from genome assembly GCA_036382965.1 of Thiobacillus sp. Taxonomy (GTDB): domain Bacteria; phylum Pseudomonadota; class Gammaproteobacteria; order Burkholderiales; family Thiobacillaceae; genus Thiobacillus. The sequence goes on along the minus strand of DASVPF010000377.1, from coordinate 77 downwards.
CGCGTTCATGCCAGCCCTCGCCGACGACGGCCCCCTTGTTCACGATGACGCAGCCGACGCGCGGGTTGGGGGCGGTG
>DASVPF010000376.1:0-2708 GCA_036382965.1 Thiobacillus sp. | reverse complement strand
GGACAGCTTGATCGAGAGATCGGGATTGCGCGTGGCGCCCGTCCCGAGCCAGGCGAGCAGCTTCAGAATGCGCGCGGCGTAAACGTCGGCCTCGGCGTCCGACAGCACCGTTTCGCCGAGGGCGTCGAGACTCACCGCCGCGGGCAGCGCGGCAATTTTCTTCAGGGTCGCCGCCAGGACGGCCGCGTCCTCCTCGACCATGAACAGCCGCGCCATGCGCGCCACCGCCAGCTGCAACAGCGGCGCCATCCAGGCGTGCTCGCCCAGCCTGAGCATGCGCCCGAACAGCCCGCCCAGTTCGAAGTCGCCCAGGTAGGCGCGGAAATGCGCCGCGATCGCACGCGGGTCGTGCAGTTGCGGCAGGACGTCGACGAACTGGAACAGCGCGTCGCGCAACGGCGCATCGGCGATGGCCCGCTGCAGGATCGCGCGGCGCCCGGCGTACAAGCCGGGTGGGTGCGCCCGCGCCCGCTGGTAAAGCGTGCGGCCGATTGCCTGGATCGAGGGTTCGAGGGGCGCGGCAGCCATGGATCGTTTGACTATAGACAGCGTGGCGTGCGGATTTGCGGTGCACCCGCCGCATCCGCTTTTGTTTATGCGAAGCGAACGCTATAAATGAAACCAGGACCGCTCATGAATATCTTTCCAACCGTCATGCAGGGCGCGGCAATCAGGCGCATGGCATTCGCCGCATGCGGCCTGCTTGCCTACGCCGGCTGCGCAAGCCTTCCCAACGCGGAACGCGAACTGGACAAGCCCCATACACAGGTGGTGGCATTCGAGGGCGCGCACGGTCCCGTCTCCGCGAGCACAAGCTCCGCCATCATCGAAAAACTCGAAAACACCTCCGGCGACATCGACATCCTGCAGAAACACCTGGCGCTGGAACAGGCGATCAACGCCGACAGCCCGCTGGTGCTGGGCAACAAGCTCACCCTGCTGCAGGACGGTCCCGCGACCTATCGCGCCATGTTCGCCGCCATGCGCAAGGCCAAAGACCACATCAACCTGGAAACCTACATCTTTGAAGACGACGACATCGGCCAGCAGTTTGCAGACCTGCTGCTGCAAAGGCAGGCCGCGGGCATCCAGGTCAACCTGATTTACGACAGCGTCGGCAGCCGCAATACGCCGCGGGAATTTTTCGAGCGTTTGAAAGTCGGCGGCATCCGGGTACTCGAATTCAATCCGATCAACCCCCTGGCCGCGAAGAAAAAAGCATGGCTGCTCAACAACCGCGACCACCGCAAGCTGCTGGTGGTCGACGGCCGCGTCGCGTTCATCGGCGGTATCAACATCAGCGAATCCTATTCCAGCAGCTCGTCCTCCCGCCCCGGCGAAGAAAGCGAGCAACGCATGGGATGGCGGGACACCCATCTGCAGATCGAGGGGCCGGTGGTGGCGGAGTTCCAGAAGCTATTCATGGACACCTGGAGCAAGCAAAAGGGGCCGCCGCTGAGCGGGAAAAAATACTTTCCCCCACTCGGCAAACAGGGCGACGAGATCGTGCGCGCCATCGGTAGCGCGTCAGACGATCCCCACAGCCTGATCTATCTCACGCTGCTGTCGGCGATCGACCATGCGGAACGGCAGGTGCACCTCACCAATGCCTATTTCGCGCCCGATCCGCAATTGCTCGAAGCCTTGTCCGGCGCGGCCCGGCGCGGTGTCGAGGTCAAACTGATCCTGCCGAGCCACAGCGATTCCTGGGCCGTGCTCTACGCCGGGCGCTCGCATTACTCGGCGTTGCTGCGTGCCGGCGTCAAGATCTACGAGCGGCGCGGCACGATGATGCATTCCAAGACGGCTTCCATCGACGGCGTCTGGTCGACCATCGGTTCGACCAATCTGGACTGGCGCAGCTTCCTGCACAACGACGAAATCAATGCGTCGATCCTGGGCCGCGATTTTTCCCGGCAAATGGAAGCCATGTTCGCCAGGGATCTGGCGGAGTCCGACGCCATCGACCCCGATCGCTGGAGGCACCGGTCGCTGTTGTTCCGCTTGAAAGAAGGCGTGGCGCGGCTCGCCGAATACTGGCTATAGCGGTTTTGCTGCGCCGCTGCGATCTATGCTGAGGAGACAGGAAATGATAGGGACAATTCTGCTGGTCATTGTGATTCTGATGCTGATCGGTGCAATTCCAGCCTGGCCCCACAGCCGGGAATGGGGCTACGGCCCCAGCGGGGGTCTTGGGCTGTTGTTGGTGATCCTGCTCATTCTGTTGCTGTTGGGCGAGATATAGTGCTTCCTGCCAACTTGGCAGTTCAACGGTCTGGTCTGCTATTGCCCGCGCGCCGATCTTGGCGCTGTTACGCCAGAGGTAATCACCGGTCAGGTTGATGTGCTCCCAGCCGAGCGGCGACAGGTCTGCAACAGTGCATCATCGACGGCATGGCCGTTGCCACGCAGTCCGTGCGCCGCCCGCTCCAGATAGACCGTGTTCCACAACACGACCGCTTCCGTCACCAGGTTGAGGCCGCTGGCCCGGTAGCGCTGCTGCTCGAAGCTGCGGTCGCGGATTCACCCAGGCGGTTGAAGAACACGGCACGTGCCCAGCGCGTTGCGGGCTTCGCCCTTGTTCAGCCCGGCATGGACGCGGCGGCGCAGTTCGACACTTTGCAGCCAGTCCAGGATGAACAGCGTGCCCAGCAGGCTTGCCTGCTGGGCAGCGGACGGGATCGAACGTGCGACAGCATGAGGTTTTT
>DASVPF010000375.1:0-2521 GCA_036382965.1 Thiobacillus sp. | reverse complement strand
ACCCCCGGCCACGCCGACTTCGGCGGCGAGGTCGAGCGCGTGCTCGGCATGGTCGACGGCGTGGTGCTGCTGGTCGACGCCGTCGAAGGCCCGATGCCGCAGACGCGCTTCGTCACCAAGAAGGCGCTGGCGCTGGGCCTGCGCCCCATCGTCGTGATCAACAAGGTGGATCGTCCGGGTTCGCGCCCGAACTGGGTGGTGGACCAGACCTTCGACCTGTTCGACAAGCTCCATGCAACGGACGAGCAGCTCGATTTCCCGATCATCTACGCGTCCGGCCTCAACGGCTGGGCGTGCATGGACCTGAAGGACGCGCCGTCCAACGGCGGTGCCGCGGCCGACATGAAGCCGCTGTTCGACACGGTGCTCGCCCACGTCCCCACCCCGCCCGGATCGGCCGACGCGCCGCTGCAACTACAGATCGCCGCGCTGGATTATTCGACCTATACCGGCCGTCTCGGCGTCGGCCGCGTGCTCAATGGCCGCATCAAGCCCGGCATGCCGGTGGTGGTGATGAACCACGAAGAGCAGGTCGCCACCGGCCGCATCAATCAGGTCCTCGGTTTCCAGGGCCTGGACCGCGTGCCGGTGGAGCAGGCGGAAGCAGGCGACATCATCATCATCTCGGGCCTTGACGACATCGGCATCGGCGTCACCATCTGCGACAAGGACAACCCGGTCGGCCTGCCGGTGCTGCCGGTCGACGAACCGACGCTGAACATGGACTTCATGGTCAACACCTCGCCGCTTGCCGGCACCGAAGGCAAGTTCGTCACCAGCCGCCAGATCCGCGACCGCCTGGCCAAGGAACTGCTGGTCAACGTCGCCCTGCGCGTCGACGAAACCGGCGACGCCGATGTGTTCCGCGTCTCCGGCCGCGGCGAGTTGCACCTCACCATCCTGCTCGAAAACATGCGCCGCGAAGGCTTCGAGATGGCCGTCGGCAAGCCGCGCGTGGTGTACAAGGAAATCAACGGCGAGAAGTGCGAGCCGTATGAGAACCTCAGCATCGACCTGGAAGACGACACCCAGGGCAGCGTGATGGAAGAAATCGGCCGCCGCCGCGGCGAGCTCACCAACATGGAATCCGACGGCAACGGCCGCACCCGCCTCGAATACCATATCCCCGCGCGCGGCCTGATCGGCTTCCAGTCCGACTTCATGACGATGACGCGCGGCACCGGCCTGATGAGCCACGTGTTCGACGACTACGGCCCGGTCAAGGCCGACCTGCCAGGGCGCCACAACGGCGTGCTGGTGTCGCAGGACAACGGCGAGGCCGTCGCCTACGCGCTGTGGAAACTGGAAGACCGCGGCCGCATGTTCGTGTCGCCCGGCGACAAGCTGTACGAAGGCATGGTCATCGGCATCCACAGCCGCGACAACGATCTGGTGGTCAACCCGATCAAGGGCAAGCAGCTGACCAACGTGCGCGCCTCCGGCACCGACGAAGCGGTACGCCTGACCACGCCGATCAAGCTGACGCTGGAATCGGCGGTGGAATTCATCGACGACGACGAACTGGTGGAAATCACGCCGAAATCGATCCGCATCCGCAAGCGTCACCTGCAGGAACACGAGCGCAAGCGCGCCAACCGTGCAGCGGCCTGACCTGACAACGTGGAGTTTAACCGCGGAGGACACAAAGGACGCGGAGGAAAACCGATCATCTTCCTCTGCGCTCTCCGCGCCCTCTGTGGTTAGCGGTTTCTTCCAGAATATAAAAAAGCCCGGCTTCACGTCGGGCTTTTTTATATGGGTCGCGGGTAAAATCGGCGCATGCACTCTGTCGAAATCGGCCTTCTCGTCGGTCTTGCCGCTCTCATCCTCGCGACTGTTGTCCTGCTATTGCGCCTTGGCGCGTTGCGGCGGGAGCAAGCCGGGCTGCCCGCGCTGCTGGCGCAGGACATGGAAGCCCGCCATCGCGCGGTGCTGACCGATCTGCATGCAGGGCTGGCGCAGCAATCCGACCGCATGCAAACCCAGTTGGCTGCCATGCAGGTGGCGCAGACCGAGCGACTGGCGGAAACGCGCGAGACCGTCACCGGCCAGTTCGGCCAGTTCCAGACCGCCATGCTGGAAAAACTGATCGAGCAGGGACGCGCCGAACAGAGTCTGCTGCAGGACACGCTGAAGGGCATGACCGCGCAGTTCAACGAGCGCGTGCAGCAACTGTCGCAGACGGTCGACGGCCGGCTCAACGAAATTTCCGGCAAGGTGGCCGAGCGGCTCGACGAAGGCTTCAAGAAAACCAACGAGACCTTCACCTCGGTCATGACGCGGCTGGCAGTGATTGACGAGGCGCAGAAGAAAATCGAAGGGCTGGCATCCAACGTCGTGTCGCTACAAGAGATATTGGGCGACAAGCGCTCGCGCGGCGCTTTTCAGTGTGTGTTGAAACGCATAGGCGTCGGGCGGCAGGCTGTTCCGCACCAGCGCCTCCAGCTGCACTTCGCCGAAAGCGCCGCGCGAGCGCTTGTCGCCCAGAATCTCCTGCAGCGACACGACGTTGGACGCCAGC
>DASVPF010000374.1:0-2330 GCA_036382965.1 Thiobacillus sp. | reverse complement strand
CGCTCTACATCCTGGGCGATCTGTTCGAAGCCTGGGTCGGCGACGACCACGACGAAGCGGTGGCGCACGCCACCGCACACCGGCTGAAGTCCCTGGTCGGTGCTGGCACGCCGGTGTATTTCATGCACGGCAACCGCGATTTCATGCTGGCCCAACGCTATGCGGCGCAGTCCGGCATGACGCTGCTCGTCGACCCGACCCGGATCGACCTGTACGGCGTGCCGACGCTGTTGATGCACGGCGACACCCTGTGTACCGACGACGCGGCCTACCAGACCTTTCGCCGCCGGGTGCGGCATCCGCTGACGCGGGCGCTGCTGCGGTTTCTGCCGCTGGCGTTGCGCCACCGCCTGGCGCGCCGGGCGCGGGCAGGCAGCGAATCGGCCAAGGCCGGGAAACCCGCCGAGATCATGGACGTCAATGCGGATGAAGTCGTACGCGTGCTGCGCGAACAGCGAGCCAGCCGTCTGATCCACGGCCACACCCATCGCCCGGCGCAGCATGTCCACGCGGTCGACGGCCGCGACTGCTGGCGCTGGGTGGTGCCGGACTGGTATGCCCGTTGGGGCTACGTGGTATGCGACGCCGCCGGCTGCGCGCTGAAGATGGAAGACCTATGACGGCGCGGCGATCGACGCCATTATGATGAGGCGTCAATCGACGCCATGCCCTCCGGCACGCGGAACAGCTCGGGCCGCAAGGGCTGCCGGGTTTCGCGTTCGAGCCGCCGCGTCCGTCCGGTGAACTCGCGCTCCTCCAGCGGCAGGCCGAGCGTGAGCGTGGCGCCCGCATCCCACACCTGATTCGCCAGATCGCAGTCGTGCTGCATCGCGCGCGGCGAATCCTGCCATACGCGATACTGCGTGGCGGCCAGGATGGCTTTCAGTTCGGCCATCGCGCGTGCCGCATCCGGCGCGGCATGCCGCGACGCCACCCCTTCGCTGCACACCACGCCTTTCAGCGTGAGACTGAACCGGGTACCGCGCACAGCCTTGCGCGTGTCGAGCTTAGGCTTCCAGCCGGCGGGTTTGGGCGGCAGCGCGCCGGGCGAGAACACCATCGCCAGCTTGTTGTCGCGCATGACGTTGACGACCACACGCTGGCGCCGGTCGAGCAGGACGAAGTCGCCGTCGTCCTCGCCGCCGTCCATGCGCAGGAAGTCGGGCGTGACGAGAATGCGCGTCAGGTAGGGCGGATCGCCCGGATCCCGGTCGATATAACGCAGCGCGATCATCTCGGCCGCGTGGGCGGTGCCCGCGCCAAGCAGCCACAACGCAGCCAGCCAGTTCCTCACCCCGCCAGCCCGCGCGCCAGATCGGCCTCGATATCGGCCACCGATTCCAGCCCCACCGCGATGCGCACCAGGCCGTCGCCGATGCCGGCCGCAGCGCGCTGTTCCGGCGTCATGCGGCTGTGCGTGGTGGTGGCCGGATGGGTGATGGTGGATTTGGTATCGCCGAGGTTGGCGGTGATCGACAGCAGCTGCGTCGCATCGATCAGCTTCCACGCCGCAGCCTGGCCGCCCTTGAGCTCGAACGCGACGATGCCGCCGCCGGTCTTCTGCTGCGCCATCGCCAATTCGTGTTGCGGATGCGACGGCAGGCCGGGATACAGCACGCGCGCCACCTGCGGCTGCGCCTCCAGCCATTGCGCCAGCGCCAGCGCGTTCTTCGAATGCGCCTCCATCCGCAGCGACAGCGTTTCCATGCCTTTCAGGATCACCCAGGCGTTGAACGCCGACAGCGTCGGTCCGGCCGTGCGCAGAAAGGTGTAGACGCCTTCCATCAGCGCCTGGCTGCCGAGTACCGCGCCGCCCAGCACCCTGCCCTGGCCGTCGAGATACTTGGTCGCGGAATGGATGATGATATCGGCCCCCAGCTCGAGCGGTTTCTGCAGCGCCGGCGAACAGAAGCAGTTGTCGACCGCGAGCCATGCGCCTGCTTCGTGCGCGATGGCGGCGAGCGCGCGGATGTCGCTCACCTCGGTGAGCGGATTCGACGGCGACTCGACGAAGAACAGCTTGGTGTTGGGCTTCACCGCCGTGCGCCAGTCCGCCGGGTCGGTCGGCGACACGTACGTGGTCTCGATGCCGAAACGGCCGAGAATGTTGGAGAACAATTGCACCGTTGAGCCGAAAATCGAGCGCGACGCGACGATGTGCTCGCCCGCCTTCATCAGCCCCATCACCGTCGCCAGAATCGCCGCCATGCCCGACGCGAACGCCACGCAGCGCTCGGCGCCTTCGAGCGCGGCGAGCCGCGCTTCCATCATCTGAACCGTGGGGTTGGTGAAACGCGCGTAGATCGGGCCCGGCTGTTCACCCTTGAAGC
>DASVPF010000373.1:0-2393 GCA_036382965.1 Thiobacillus sp. | reverse complement strand
AAGGTCGCCGAGAACAGCAGGTTCTGGCGTTGACGCGGCAGCACGGCGAGCACTTTCTTGATGTCGCGGATGAAGCCCATGTCGAGCATGCGGTCGGCTTCGTCGAGCACCAGGATTTCGACGCCGGACAGGTCCACCGTCTTCTGCCCCAGGTGGTCGAGCAGGCGCCCCGGCGTCGCGACCAGGATGTCGACGCGCGATTTCAGCGCCTTGAACTGCGGATTGATGTTGACGCCGCCGAACATCACCATCGAGGTCAGCGACAGGTATTTGCCGTAGGTCTTGACCGATTCCTCGACCTGCGCCGCGAGTTCGCGCGTCGGCACCAGGATCAGACAGCGCGGGCGGCCCGGCCTGGACGGCTGCGCAGCGCTGCTCGTGAGGTGATGCAGGATCGGCAGTGTGAAGCCGGCGGTCTTGCCGGTGCCGGTTTGCGCGGCAGCGAGCAGGTCGCCGCCCGCCAGCACTTGCGGAATCGCCTGCGCCTGGATCGGGGTGGGCGTGGTGTAGCCGGCATCGGCAATCGCACGCAAGATGGGTTCGGCCAGGCCGAGCTCGTTAAAGCCTGGGCTGGCTAAGGATGTTTCAGTAGTCATGAGGTTTCCTGCGACGGCCTGTCACATTTCAGTGACACCAATCGAGGCAGACGGACAGTGATCGTGAGATCGGTCGAAAACCCGCATCGATTGGTGGAAGCGGGCGGTCTGGCTGAAGCAGCCAGACAGATGATGATGTTCGGGTGGTGGGCAGTACAGGGTTTGAACCTGTGACCCCCGCCGTGTGAAGGCGATGCTCTACCGCTGAGCTAACTGCCCCGAAGCGGCGCGAATTAAACCACACCCGCGCAGCCGCGGTCAATTTTTGCCACACCGATCCGGTAAAATGCCGCCTTTGTCCGCCCGGCACCGCCATGATCCGCACCCGCTTCGCCCCCTCCCCCACTGGTTATCTGCATATCGGCGGCGCGCGCACCGCGCTGTTCTCGTGGGCGTTTGCGCGTCATCACGGCGGCCAGTTCATCCTGCGCATCGAGGACACCGACATCGCGCGCTCCACCCCCGAAGCGGTGCAGGCGATTCTCGACGGCATGGCCTGGCTCGACCTGAACCACGACGAAGGCCCGTTCTACCAGACCAAGCGCCTGTATCGCTACAAGGAAGCGATCGAGCAGATGCTGGCCAGCGGCCAGGCCTATCACTGTTATTGCAGCACCGAAGAGCTCGACGAGATGCGCGAGGCGCAGCGCGCACGCGGCGAGAAGCCGCGCTACGACGGCCGCTGGCGCCCTGAGCCCGGCAAGACGCTGCCGACGCCGCCTTCCGGCATCGACCCGGTGGTACGCTTCAGGAACCCCACCGAAGGCACGGTGGCGTGGAAGGACCTGGTCAAGGGCGTCATCGAATTCGCCAACGCCGAACTCGACGACCTCATCATCGCGCGCGCCGACGGCACGCCGACCTACAACTTCTGCGTGGTGGTGGACGACTGGGACATGCAGATCAGCCACGTCATCCGCGGCGACGACCACGTCAACAACACGCCGCGCCAGATCAACATCCTCAGGGCGCTGGGCGCGACCGTGCCGCAGTACGCGCATCTGTCGATGATCCTCGGCGACGACGGCACCAAGCTCTCCAAGCGCCACGGCGCGGTGTCGGTGATGCAGTATTTCGACGACGGCTACCTGCCGGAAGCGGTCATCAACTACCTTGCACGACTCGGCTGGTCGCACGGCGACGCTGAGTTGTTCAGCCGCGAGCAGTTCGTGCAGTGGTTCGACCTCGACCACATCACGCCGTCGGCCGCGCAGTTCAACACCGAGAAGCTGCGCTGGATCAACCAGCAGTACATAAAAGCGGCTGACGATGCGCGACTGGCCGATCTCGCGCGCCCCTTCCTCGTGCGCAACGATGCCAACCCCGACGACGGCCCCGACCTCGCCGCGGTGTGCGCGCTGGTGAAGGAACGCGCCGCGACGATCGAGGAACTGGCCGACGCCGCCACGCTGTTCTACCGCACCCTGCATCCGACGACCGAACTGCTGGCGCAGCACGTCACCCCCGAGGTGCTCCCCGCTTTGAGCGAACTCGCCACCCGTCTCGAAACGCTGACGTGGGAGCGCAGCGCCATCAGCGCCGCGTTCAAGGAAACGCTCGCGGCGCATGGCCTCAAGATGCCCAAGCTAGCCATGCCGGTGCGCGTGCTCGTCACCGGCGAGGCGCAGACGCCGGCAATCGACGCCACGCTCGAACTGATCGGCCGGGACAAGGTGGTTGCGCGCCTGAAAGCCGCACTCTAGGCCGCCACACGCGCGAACGACCTGCCCGCTGCTTCCCGAAACCGAAGTTCGACTGGCGGCCCTGGCGTTCGTCCGCAATCCCGCTGCCCCGCAG
>DASVPF010000372.1:0-9651 GCA_036382965.1 Thiobacillus sp. | reverse complement strand
GCGATGCGGTGGACAGCGTACTACTAGGAATCGAGGAATGAACAAACTGATCTACGTCATGCTGGCCGGGCTGGCTTTTTCACCACTACAGGGATGCGCCGCAGTGGCCGTGGGAGGCGCCGCCACCGGGACGGCCGTGGCGCTCGACCGCCGCACCGCCGGCGTCTACGTGAGTGACCAGGAAATCGAACTGCGCGCGCTGAGCCGGCTGCGCGATGCCTTCCCGCAAAAGAGCGACAATATTTCCGCCACCAGCTACAACCGCCAGGTGCTGCTGACCGGCCAGGTGCCGGACGAGGCGACGCGCGAGCGCGCCACCGAAGTCGTCAAGGGCATTCCCGACGTGCGCATGGTATTCAACGAACTCAGCGTCTCGGGCGTCACCTCGCTGACCTCGGATGCCAACGATATCTCGATCACCAGCATGGTCAAGACCCGCCTGCTGGGCGACGAGCGCGTTCCGGCCACCAAGATCAAGGTGGTCACCGAGACCGGCGTGGTGTATCTGATGGGGCTGGTGTCGAAGTCCGAAGCCGAGGCCGCGATCAATGTGGCACGCACCACCTCGGGCGTGACCAAGGTCGTCACCCTGTTCGAATACCTCTGATGCCGCAACCCGCTTTCGAGCGCAAGCTTTGCCCGCCCGACCAACTCGCTGCACGGGTGGCGCAGCTGCCGCGCCCGCGGGTGTTCACCAACGGCTGCTTCGACATCCTGCATCGCGGCCACGTCACCTATCTCGCCGAGGCACGCGCGCTCGGCGCCACGCTCATCGTCGGCGTGAATTCGGACGAATCGGTGCGCCGCCAGGGCAAGGGCAGCGACCGCCCGATCAATCGGCTTGAAGACCGCATGGCGCTGCTGGCCGCACTGGAATCGGTGTCGCTGGTGGTCGGCTTCGACACCGACACGCCGCTCGATCTCATTCGTGCCATCCACCCCGACGTGCTGGTGAAGGGCGGCGACTGGGCGACAGCCAACATCGTCGGTGCGACGGAAGTCATGGCATGGGGCGGCAGCGTGCACGCGATCCCGTTCCGCCATCACACCTCGACTACCGCACTGCTTCAACGCATCCGCACATGATCGGCTCTTTATGATTTATCGCGACCTGCGCGACTTCATCGCGCAACTCGAAAAAATGGGCGAGCTCAAACGCATCGCCGTCGACGTCGACCCCAAACTGGAAATGACCGAAATCGCCGACCGCGTGCTGCGCGCCGGCGGCCCGGCGCTGTTGTTTGAACGCCCCAAGGGCGGCACGATGCCGGTGCTGGCGAATCTGTTCGGCACGGTGAGGCGCGTCGCGCTGGGCATGGGCGAGGACGACCCGGCGCGGCTGCGCGAGGTCGGCAAGCTGCTCGCTTATCTGAAGGAACCCGAGCCGCCGAAAGGCCTGCGCGACGCCTGGGACAAATGGCCGGTGCTGAAACAGGTGCTGAACATGGCGCCGAAGGAAGTGAAGAGCGCGCCGTGCCAGGAGATCGTGTGGGAGGGCGCCGACGTCGACCTGTCGCGCCTGCCGATCCAGCATTGCTGGCCGGGCGACGTCGCGCCGCTGATCACCTGGGGACTGACCGTCACCCGCGGCCCGCACAAGAAGCGGCAGAACCTCGGCATCTACAGGCAACAAGTCATCGGCCCCAACAAGCTCATCATGCGCTGGCTGGCGCACCGCGGCGGCGCGCTCGATTTTCGGGAGCACACGCTCGCGCATCCGGGCGAACCGTTCCCGCTTGCCGTCGCCCTCGGCGCCGACCCGGCGACCATCCTCGGCGCGGTCACCCCGGTGCCGGACACGCTCTCCGAATACCAGTTCGCCGGCCTGTTGCGCGGTGCCAAGACCGAAGTGGTGCAATGCCTCGGCAACGACCTGCAGGTGCCGGCATCGGCCGAGATCGTGCTGGAAGGTGTGATCCATGCTGGCGAAATGGCCCTGGAAGGGCCATATGGCGACCACACCGGCTATTACAACGAGCAGGAAACCTTTCCGGTGTTCACCGTCGAGCGCATCACGCTGCGGCGCGACCCGATCTATCACAGCACCTACACCGGCAAGCCGCCGGACGAGCCGGCGATCCTCGGCGTGGCCTTGAACGAAGTGTTCGTGCCGCTGCTGCAGAAGCAGTTTCCCGAGATCACCGACTTCTACCTGCCGCCCGAGGGCTGCTCCTACCGCATGGCGGTGGTCAGCATGAAGAAGGCCTATCCCGGCCACGCCAAGCGCGTGATGTTCGGCGTGTGGTCGTTCCTGCGGCAGTTCATGTACACCAAGTTCATCCTCGTCACCGACGACGACGTGAACGTGCGCGACTGGAAGGACGTCATGTGGGCGCTCACCACGCGCGTCGATCCGGCGCGCGATACGCTGCTGGTGGAGAACACGCCGATCGATTACCTCGACTTCGCCAGCCCCGTCTCCGGACTCGGCAGCAAGATGGGGATCGACGCTACCAACAAGTGGCCGGGTGAAACCGCCCGCGAATGGGGCACGCCGATCGTGATGGGCGCCGCGGTGAAGGCGCGCGTCGACGCGCTATGGAAAGACCTGGATTTGTAGCGCCATGCCGGACAAGCCGCAGGGCAAGCGTACCTGCCTCTACACGCCCGAACAGCTTGACGCCATCGTCGCCGACATGGCGCGCCAGGCGGCGGGGCTGCTGACCGGACGCACGCAGATCGCGATCGTCGGCATCCGGCGGCGCGGCGCACCGCTGGCCGACCGGCTGCATATCCAGTTGCAGCAAACCTGGGGCCTGGCGCACTGCGTGCGGCTCGACCTGCAGATCAAGCGCTATGCCGACGACCTCACGCTGCTCTATCCGGAAACCCGGCTGACGGAGAATCCGACGCACGCCGCGCTTGATCTTGCGGGCACCACGGTGCTGGTCGTGGACGACGTGATGTATCGCGGGCATTCCATGTTGCGCGCGGTGGAATATCTTGCCGGCAAGCAGCCGGACGAGGTTCGCACCGTGGTGCTGGTCGACCGCGGCGCGGCGAAATTGCCGGTGCGCACCGACATCGTCGGCGTCCGTCTCGACGTTGCCCCCTCGAACGTCATCGAATGCAACGTCCCGCCGTACGAGGCCAGCTTCAGGATCGACCTGCTGCAGCCTGAATAGGTCTTCCCTCTTTCCAGCGCGATGCCGTGGACTATTATCTAAAAGCGGTTCATGTCGCCATCCTCAACTTTTCCTGGAGAGAGATCATGAATAAATCCATGCTGACGGGCGTTGTACTGGGCGCTATCGCGGTCACCGCGATCGGTGGGGTGGCGGGCTACAAGGCCCTGAATCCGAAACCGGAATTTGCCGACGTGCTGGCAGTCCAGCCGGTCACCCAAACCACGAAAACCCCCAAGAAAGAGTGCCGCGATGTGGTCGTCAACGAACGGGCGCCGGTCAAGGACACCAACCGCGTCGCCGGCACCGCGATCGGCGCGGTGGCAGGCGGCCTGCTCGGCCATCAGATCGGCGGCGGCAGCGGGCGCACACTGGCTACCGTGGCCGGCGCGGCGGCGGGCGGCTACGCCGGCAACCAGGTGCAGAAGAACATGCAGGAAAAAGACACCGTCAGCCGCACCGAAACGCGCTGCAAGACCGTCTATGAATCGCACACCACGACGATTGGCTACGACGTGCGTTACCGCCTGGGCAAGGAAGAGGCGCTGGTGCGGATGGACCACCCGCCCGGCCCGCGCATCCCGGTGAAGGACGGTCAGTTGCAGTTGAACGCCCCGCCTGCGTCCTGAGTCGGCTGGACAATCCGTTCAGTCGCGCCGGGGCCGGGCCATGAGCGTGGCCTCCCAGTCGGGCGGCGGCGTGGCCCGCCCCAGCCGCACGATGCGCCCGACCTCGTTTTCATACCAGCCGTGGTCCTGCTTGTTGGGCGCGGCTTCGTAGCCCCACCAGGTGCCGTCGGCGTCCTGCGCCAGCCACGCGACCCAGTCGGGCAGCTTATCGAACTCCATCCCCGTCCCCGCGAGCCGGTCCCGAAGGGCTCCGATCCACGATGGGCCGCAGCCCGTGTGGATCCGCATGCACCCATTCCAGCAGCGCGCGCTGCGCCGCTTCGCTGTGGCGCGCATTGGCATGGTTGACCAGCATGACGAAACTGACGCGCCCACCGCGGGCGGTGACCACATAGCCCGCCAGCGCACTGACGTCGCGCAGGGTGCCGGTCTTGAGGTGCGCGTTGCCGGCGAGCGGGCTGCCGTTGAAGCGGTGCTTCAGCGTGCCGTCGATGGCAACGAGCGGCAGTGCCGACTCGAATTCGGCAAACAGCGGGCTGCGCCAGGCCGCGCGCAACAACTGGTTCAGCGACTCTGCGCTGATGCGCTCGATGCGCGACAGACCGGCGCCGTTTTCCAGCACCAGTTTGCGGGTGGACACGCCGCGCTGCGTCAGCGTTTCGCGCACCGCACGCGCGCCTTTTTCCAGCGTCGCGGGGGCGCCGTAGCGGTCCGCGCCCAGCGTCAGGAACAGGTTGCGCGTCATCAGGTTGTTGGAATATTTGTTGAGGCGGATGAGCGCATCGGTCAGCGGCGGCGACTCGAAACGCAGGAGTGGCGGTAAAGCCGGCGCCCTGCCGGAAACGGTCTGCCCGGACAGCGTGCCGCCCGCTTCCGCCCACAAGCCGCGAAACAGGAAATCGAACGTCACCGCGGGTTCGAACAGATTCAAGGCCAGTACCTGCTCGCCGCACCCGCGCGGATACGCTCCGGCAATCGCCAGTTCGCGGCGTGCGGGATCGGGCAGGCTCGGCGTCAGCGCATCCTTCCAGCCGCCGCACGTCACCTCGTCGCTCAAGACGAGGTCGGAGCGGATCGCCACGCCGGGTAGCGCAACGTCGGGAACGATCCACACCGTATTGCCGTCGGGCTTGAGGCGCAAGGTCGTGGCGTTGAAGTTGGCCACCAGTGCGCCGGGGACGGCGTTGTACAAGGCCAGCGGCACGTCGTCGAGCGCACCCGGATCGAGCGCAGGCACATCGAAGTAGCTCGTGTCGAGCACCAGATTGCCGCGGATGTGGCGCACGCCGCGCGCGCGCAATTCGCGCTGCAGCAGCCACATGCGCTCCAGCGTCAGGGCGGGATCGCCGCTGCCCTTGATGACGAGATCGCCGTTCAGCACCCCGTCCGCGATCGTGCCGTCCGCCCAGACATCGGTCGTCCACACATAGCCCGGCCCCAGCTGATTCAGCGCCGCAAAGCTCGTCACCAGCTTCATCACCGAGGCCGGATTCAGCGCGGCGTCGGCGTTGTGGCTGATTAGCGGCGCGGCGGCATCGAGCGGCTGCACCACCACCGCCACATGGTCGAGCGGAATGCCCGCCTGATTCAGTGCCGCCGTGAAGGAAGCGGGCAGATCGGCCGCGCGGGCAAAAACGGCCAGGCCCGCGAGCAGCAGGCCAGTCAGAAAACGGGGGATGAGGTGGGAAAACGGCATGGCGCCATTATGCCGAATTCTGCCGGGACGGCCGGCCGTAAACCTACAGCGATTGCCGGATCGCCAGCACCGCCTGGTTGCGCAGGGATTTGAGCAGGGAGAGCTCTTTCTCGGGGATGGTGATGTCGCCCGGCTTGGCGCGGTCGGCGTAGATCAAGCCGATCGGCTTGCCCTTCACGATGATCGGGAACAGCACGAAGGTGCGGGCCGCAACATGCTGGCGATACCACGCCGGAATCCGGCTCGCGATTTTCGCATCGTCGATATCGGTGATGAGGATGTCGGCGTTGTTCTGCAGGGCGACCAGGAACACGTCGGGCTGCCCCGCCAGGGGGAAGGCAAAGGCCTTGACCAGATCCTGCATGTCGTCGCCGAAACCGAATTTTCCGCACATGGTGTTGTGGCGGCCATCCTTGATGCACAGCATCACGTGATCGAAGCCCATGCCGGTGTACATGGCTTCGAGGATCATGCGCAAAATGTCGTTGATGGAAATGTTGTCGTCGATCAGCGAATTGCTGACGTCCTGCAGCCCCGAGGTCAGGATCGACTGCATCTCCTCGCTGGTGCGCTGCAACTCGCCACCGCCTGCGCCCGGCGCGGCGTCGCGTATCGAGGCGTGTTCGTGGAGCACGGTGGCATCCAGCGCGGGTGGGAGCCCGTCCGTCTCGTCTTGCGCCGACCCCGCAGCGGCTTCCAGCGCAGGCGGCGCGGCGGGCGCCGGTTCGGGCGCCGCCGCCATCCCCGCCCATTTCGACGCCTGCCGCGCGAAGGCGCTCTGTTTCAGATTGACGTTCACCGCCAGGGCAAACTGGGCGATGTCCTGCATCGACTTTTCCATCACGCCGGAAAGCTGCTTTTCCGTCACCGGCACGCTGTCGACGAAGCGCGCCGTGAGTTTGGCCAGCGCCTTGCTGCGATCCGCATCGGGGGTGTGGAGAATGACTTCGCACAACGTGTTGGAAAAACCCGCCAGCACACGCAGCCTGTCCGTTTCGTTCGCGCCTTTCCGGATTTTTTCGGCGGGCGGCAGCGTCTTCATGCTCAGCACCAGCTGATCTGGGAACCCCCAGTTGCGGGCGATGCCCATCCCCAGGTTCTCGAACGACAGCCCCAGCACCTGGGCGGATGCTTTCGCATCGTTCAGCCCTTCCTCCTCGACAAGCCGAGCGATCGCCGCCGTTTCCGCGGGAAAATAGAACATCGACAGCATGCGCCCCAGGTTGTGCAGCATGGCGCCGATGAACGCTTCTTCCACGTCCTTCACCTGGACCTTGCCCGCCATTTCGCGCGCCAGCATGCCAGCGTACAGCACTTTGACGAACTCTTCCTTCAAGTGCTGCGCATGCGCCTTGTTTTCCAGATTGTCGAACAGGATCAGGCTCAGCGCGATCGAGCGCACCGCGTCGAAACCGAGGATCACCACCGCCCGCGAAATGGTGCTGATCGAGCCGCCGCCGACCTGGTTGTAGAACGCGACATTGACCAGCTTCAACAGCTTGTTGGTCAGCGCAAAGTCTTTGAGGATATTGTTGGACAGTTCGTTGACGCCTTCCCGTTCCGACGAGGCAATGCGGTTGATGGCGCCGATCGCCTCGGACAGGGCGGGAAAATCGCTTTCGCTTTGCATGCGCCGCAGCAGAACGTCCAGTGCGCTTTCCCGGGCATCGCCATCCGTCTCCAGCAGGGCCTGTTCGTGCATGCCCCTTACCCCAGATCCTGCACGTACCAGTCCATCGCCTCGGCCAGCCCCTCGCCGATGCGATGCGTCGGTTCATAGCCCAGCCGGGCGCGGGCCTTGGAAATATCCGCAAGCGAATGGCGCACGTCGCCGGCGCGAAAATCGCGGTAGACGGGTTTGAAGCCGGCGAGGTGGGGAAACGTCGGCGCGAGCAGGGCACGAATGGCTTCGAACAACTGATTCAGCGTGGTGCGGTCGCCGACGGCGACGTTGTAGACCTGGTTGGCCGCGTCCGCGTGCGGGCCGGTGGCGGCGAGCAGGTTGGCCTGGATGACGTTGTCGATGTAGCAGAAATCGCGGCTGGTTTCGCCGTCGCCGTTGATGTAGACGGGTTCGTTGTGAATCATGCTGGCGACCCACTTCGGCACCACGGCGGCGTAGGCGCCGTTGGGATCCTGGCGGCGGCCGAAGATGTTGAAGTAGCGCAACCCGATCGACTCCATGCCGTAGCAGCGGCCGAACACGTCGGCATACAGCTCGTTTACCAGCTTGGTCACCGCGTAGGGCGAGAGCGGCTTGCCGATGACGTCTTCGACCTTGGGCAGGCCGGGGTGGTCGCCGTAGGTGGAAGAGGACGCCGCGTAGACGAAGCGCTTCACCCTGGCGTCGCGCGCCGCCACCAGCATGTTGAGGAAGCCGGTGTTGTTGGCGGCGTGGGTCGACAAGGGGTCTTCCAGCGAGCGCGGCACCGAGCCGAGCGCGGCCTGGTGCAGCACATAGTCAACGCCTTTGCATACCGTGTGGCAGGTGACGAGATCACGGATGTCGCCGCGCGCGAAGCTGAAGCGCGCCCAGCGCTCGGGGCCGACGCTGGCCTGCACCTGCGCCAGGTTCTTCTCGTGGCCGGTGGCGAAGTTGTCCAGCCCGACGACGCGCTGGTCGAGCTGCAGCAGGGCTTCGACCAGGTTGCTGCCGATGAAGCCGGCGGCGCCGGTGACGAGCCATGTCCTGGGTTCGGCGGCGAGCGTGTCTTTCAATGCGTCGAACGCGGCCATTACAGCCTCCAGAGCGTGAAGCCTGCAGCCGCAACCGCGGCCGGGTCGTAGGCCGCCTTGACGTCGGTGAACGCGCCGCCTTTTTTCAGCCGGGCGGTGAGTTCGGCAAACGGTTTTTCCAGATATTCGGTGTGCGAGACGGCAGCGACGATGGCGTCGCATTCGGGCAGGTCATTCCACGCCGTGAGGCAGATGCCGTATTCATGCTCGGCGTCCCGGGCTTCGCCGAGCGGATCGTGCACGTGCACGTCGCAACCGAAAGACTGCAATTCGCGGATGACGTCGACGACCTTGGAGTTGCGCAGATCCGGGCAGTTTTCCTTGAAGGTGAGGCCGAGCACGTTGACCCTGGCGCCCTTCACCTGCACGCCGTTGGCGATCATGTTCTTCACCGTTTCCTGCGCCACGTAGGCGCCCATGCCGTCGTTGATGCGGCGGCCGGCGAGGATGACCTGCGGGTGGTAGCCCAGCTTGTCGGCCTTGTGGGTGAGGTAGTACGGATCGACGCCGATGCAGTGGCCGCCGACGAGACCCGGGCGGAAGGGCAGGAAGTTCCATTTGGTGCCGGCAGCCTCCAGCACCTCCAGGGTGTCGATGCCGATGCGGTGGAAGATCAGCGAGAGCTCGTTCATCAGCGCGATGTTGAGGTCGCGCTGGGTGTTCTCGATCACCTTGGCGGCTTCGGCGACCTTGATGCTGCTTGCACGATGCACGCCGGCGGTGATGATGGAACCGTAGAGCGCGGCCACCTGGTCGAGGGTGGCGGTGTCATCGCCCGACACCACTTTCACGATTTTCGTGATCGTCCGTTCCTTGTCGCCGGGATTGACGCGCTCGGGCGAGTAGCCAACGTGGAAATCCTGCCGCCATTTCATGCCCGAGTGCTTTTCCAGGATCGGGATGCAGACCTCTTCCGTGGCGCCGGGGTAGACTGTGGATTCGTAGATGACCGTGGCGCCTTTTTTCATGTATTGGCCGACGGTGGTGGAGGACCCGACCAGCGGCGAGAAATCGGGGATGTGCGCCGCGTCGACCGGCGTGGGCACCGCGACGATGATGAAGTCGGCTTGCGCCAGGTCGGTGGGATCGGTGGTTACCTTCAACTGCGTCGCGGCCTTGAGATCGTCCGTCGACACTTCGCCGGTGGGGTCGCGGAATCGACGGTAGTGCTCGATCTTTTCCAGCGACAGGTCATAGCCGATGGTGGTCATCTTCTTGCCGAATTCCACCGCCAACGGCAGACCCACGTAGCCCAACCCGACAACCGCGACAACGCTCATGCTTGGATTCCCCTATGAATAGAAAGTCTTTGCTGCCGCCCGGATTGTATCGAATTTGTGCGGTACTGCCCGCTTGCATCCGGCGGCCGGGCGTTTCATGGGCGAGCAAGCGGCGTACCAGTTCGGCGCTGCACCCGCAAGGAGTATGCCGCCAGACATTCATGCCCTTCAGGGTACTCGCCCTG
>DASVPF010000371.1:0-1893 GCA_036382965.1 Thiobacillus sp. | reverse complement strand
GGTTCGAGGGTGAGGAGCTGACCAAGCTTTCCGAGGAGGCGATGAAGCGCCTGCGCGGCCATCGCATCGCGATGATTTTCCAGGAACCGATGCTGGCCTTGAATCCCGTCGTCCGGGTGGGCGCGCAGATTGCCGAAGCCCTGGCGCTGCATCAGGACTTGCATGGGCAGGCGGCGCAGGACGCGGCGCGCGCGCTGCTCGACGCCGTGGGCGTTCCGGACGCGGCGCGGCGGCTCGACAGCTATCCGTTCGAACTCTCCGGCGGCCTGCGCCAGCGGGCGATGATCGCGATGGCGTTGGCCGGCCAGCCGAAACTCCTGATTGCCGACGAGCCGACGACGGCGCTCGACGTCACCATCCAGGCGCAGGTGCTCGAGGTGCTGCGGCGTCTGCGGACCGAGCGGCAGATGGGCATGCTGCTGATCACGCATGACCTCGGCGTGGTGGCCGAGAACGCCGACCGCGTGGGCGTGATGTACGCCGGTGAGCTGGTCGAAGAGGGCGCGCGCGATGCTTTTTTCGCGGCGCCGCAACACCCCTACAGCCGCATGCTGTTCGAAGCGCTGCCACATCCCGGCGACAGCGGGCAGCTCGTCACGATCCCGGGTCAGGTACCCCCGCTCGACGGCACGCTCGCGGGGTGCCGCTTCGCGCCGCGCTGCCCGCATGCATTCGCTCGCTGTCGCGAGGAATCGCCGGACTGGCAGGCGATCGACGGCCAGCGCGTGCGCTGCCATCTGGCCGGGCAGCTGCCGGCGCCCGGCGAACGCGACCGGGTTGCGCACGCCGTTGCCGAGCACACGGTGCGGCCGCTGTTGCAGGTGGACGGCCTGACCGTGCATTTCCCGATCCGCCGCGGCCTGCTTCAGCGCACGGTAGGCCAGGTGCGCGCCGTGGACGGCGTGAGCCTGTCGATCGCGGCAGGCCGCACGCTGGCGTTGGTGGGCGAATCGGGCTGCGGCAAGACCACGGTGGGCAAGGCGCTGCTGCGGCTGATCGAACCGACCGCGGGCAGCATCGTGCTGGGCGGCGAGACCGTCACGGCGAAGAATGCGTCGCTGCTGCGGCGGCAGGTGCAGATGGTGTTTCAGGATCCGTTCAGCTCACTCAATCCGCGCATGCGGGTGGCCGACATCCTGCTCGAAGGCATGGACGCGCTGGGCGTGGGCGAGGCGCGCCAGCGCCGCGACGCGGTAGCGCAGTTGCTGCATCAGGTGGGGCTGCCGGATGACGCGGGCGGCCGCTATCCGCATGCCTTCTCCGGCGGGCAGCGGCAACGCGTCGCGATTGCGCGCGCGCTGGCGGTGTCGCCGCGGCTGGTGATCTGCGACGAACCGACCAGCGCGCTCGACGTGTCGGTGCAGGCGCAAATCCTCAATCTGCTGAAAGACCTGCAGAACGATCTTGGCCTGGCTTATCTTTTCATCACGCACAATCTGGGCGTGGTGGACTACCTGGCGCACGAGGTGGCGGTGATGTATCTCGGCCGCATCGTCGAATACGGCCCGGCACGCGAAGTGTTGCGCGCGCCGCGTCACCCTTACACCCAGGCGCTGGTGAGTGCGGTGCCGCGCATCGAGCCGCAGACCGGGAAGGGCATTATCCGTCTGGCGGGCGACCAGCCCTCGCCGATGAATCCGCCGGGCGGCTGTCATTTCAATCCGCGCTGTCCGCATGCCGGCGCGCTATGCCGGCAAACCTATCCCGACCGGACCGACCTGGGCGGCGGGCACTGGGTGCGCTGCCACTGGGTGGCGGGTCGGGTTTGAATGCTTGAACGGGGATGGAGATGAACACCGGCAAACACAGCCGCAATTTCTGGATCCTGCCGCTGGGCTGGCTCGTGCCGTGGGCGATCGGCATCGGCCTGCTGGCGCTCGCGACATTCGTCGG
>DASVPF010000370.1:0-12894 GCA_036382965.1 Thiobacillus sp. | reverse complement strand
TTCTCGATGACCGGGGCGCAGGCCGTGCGGAACGACTCGACGTCGGGCGTCAGGTTGACCTGCGCGTTGTCGAGCGGATTCAGCGGATCCTGGTTCTTCATCTGCGCCACCACGAGGCTCAGGAAGCGGTTCTGCGTGTCTTCGGTGCTGCTCTTCGCGGCCTTGGTCGCGCCTATCCGTCGCCCGGACGGCGGCCGGCAGGCACAGGCAGACGAGGGCCGCCCGCCACAGTGGGCGGCGGCGCCATGCTCCATGGATCGTCTCGGCTGCATGGATCGTTTCGCTCGGCATCTCGACTCCTCGTCCCGGCTTCTCACACTTGCAGCATTGTAGGCAGCGATGCGGCAGCTTAAACGGCGAAATGAACCCGCTTTCTGCCGCTTATCGTGCGATTGAATGGACAGGGGCGTGTCTAGGATGCAGTCATCGCAAAAAGTCTTGTGCAGAAAGAGGTGACAACCATGCTGAGCCGGCTGGATGACATGCTGAATTTCCACACCCAGGCGCTGCGCATTCGCGACCAGCGCCAACAGGTGCTGGCGTCCAATATCGCCAACGCCGACACGCCCAATTACAAGGCGCGCGACCTCGACTTCAAGGCCGCCCTGCAGGGCGCGCTCCAGGGCGCGCCCGCAGCCGGCGGCGCAACGCTGGCGACCACGGCGCCGGGGCATCTGGCGGCCAAGCCCGGCGTGGGGGCGGACACGGGACTGCTGTACCGCACCCCGGCCCAGGGCAGCGTCGACGGCAACACGGTGGACGTGGACACCGAGCGCGCCGCCTTCGCCGAGAACGCCATTCATTATGAATTCAACCTGGCCCAGATCAACGACGAGATCAAGGGCCTGATGGCCGCGATCAAGGGATAAGGAGTCACACGCATGTCACTGACCAACATCTTCAGCGTGGCCGGATCGGCCATGAACGCCCAGTCGCAGCGGCTCAACACCGTTGCCAGCAACCTCGCCAACGCCGACAGCGCAACCAGCTCAACCGGCGAGGTGTACAAGGCCAAGCAGGTGGTGTTTACCGCCACCCCGGTGGGCGAGAACGGCGCCACCGGCGTGAACGTGGCGGCGGTGATCGACGATCCGTCGCCGATGAAAACGATGTACGACCCGAAGAATCCGCTCGCCGACGACAAGGGCTACGTGACCCTACCCAACGTCAACGTCGTCGAGGAAATGGTCAACATGATTTCCGCCTCGCGTTCCTATCAGTCCAACGTGGAAATGATGAACACCACCAAATCCCTGTTGCTCAAGACCTTGAGCCTGGGCCAGTGACCCCCGAGGAGGAGAGGCAATGAGTACCGTACAAGACGCAAGCACTGTCAGCAGCCTGTTTGGTGCAGGCGCGACCAAGGCCGCGAAGAGCAGCACCGAAGACACGCAGAACCGCTTCCTGAGCCTCTTGGTGGCGCAGATGAAGAACCAGGATCCGCTGAATCCGCTCGACAACGCGCAGGTGACCAGCCAGATGGCCCAGCTCAGCACGGTGCAGGGCATCGAGAACATGAACAGCAACCTGACGGCGCTGGCCGCCAGCATGGGCGCCAACCAGATGGCGCAGGCCGCCAGCCTGATCGGGCGCGGCGTGCTGGTGCCGGGCAATACGGTCAGCCCCGCCCAGCTGGAGGACGTGATCGGGTTTGAACTGCCGCGCCCGGCCGACAAGGTGAGCATCGACATTCTCGACGCGACGGGCAGCGTGGTGCGCAGTCTTGACATGGGGCCGCGTGACACGGGCAAGAGCGTGCTGGCCTGGGACGGGCTGACGAATAGCGGCGCCGCCGCCGCCGCAGGCCAGTACACCTTCAAGATCAATGCCGTCCAGGGCGGCCAGCCGGTCGGCAGCACCGCCTTGAATCTGGGTCTGGTGAACAGCGTTTCGCAGAACAGCCAGGGCGTGCAGTTGAACCTGGCGGGCAACAAGAGCGTGGGCTATGCCGACATTCGGCAAATTTTTTGATTTGAGCAGCGCCGATATCCGGCAAATATTCTGAGCAGGTCCGAGCGGGTTCGGTGGGTCAACCGTCAGCAATCAACACGAAGGAGTAGAACATGAGCTTTCAGCAAGGTTTGAGCGGCCTCAACGCCGCCGCAAAGAATCTGGACGTCATCGGCAACAACGTCGCCAACTCGAGTACGGTGGGGTTCAAGGAGTCGCAGGCGCAGTTTGCCGACGTCTACGCCAGCTCGCTGACCGGGGCGGGCGGTTCACAGGCCGGCATCGGCGTCAAGGTGGCGCAGATCGCGCAGCAGTTCACCCAGGGCAACATCACGTCCACCAACAATCCGCTGGACATCGCCATCAACGGCGGCGGCTTCTTCCGCATCGACAACAATGGCGAGGCCAATTACCAGCGCAACGGCCAGTTCCAGCTCGACAAGGATGGTTTCATCGTCAACCCGACCGGCGGCAAGCTGACCGGCTACACCGCGAATGCCAGCGGCGTGCTGTCGACCGGCGCCCCGGCGCCGCTCACCATCAGCGCCGCCGACCTGGTGCCGCAAGTCACGGGCAATGTGAATGCCGTGCTCAACCTGGATTCCAGGGGTGCCGTTCCGGCAGCCGCATTCAATATGAACGATCCGACCACCTTCAATAATTCAACCGCCGTTTCCGTCTATGACAGCCTGGGCAATGCCCACACCTTGCAAAGCTACTACGTCAAAACCGGGGCCGGGACCTGGGATGTGTATGCCTCCATGGATGGCGCGGCGGCGTTCGCGGCGGGCTCCCTCACCTTCAACACGAGCGGCGCCTTGACTGCCGGCTCGCCGCTCACGATACCGCCGCAGCCTGTGACGACCGGGGCGGCCGCACTCGGCTTCACGATGGATCTCACCGGCACCACCCAGTTCGGTTCCACCTTCAGTGTCAACACGCTGAACCAGGACGGTTACACCTCGGGGCGTCTGGCCGGCTTCAGCATCGGTGCCGACGGCACGATGCTGGGCCGTTATACCAACGGCCAGTCGGCGGTGCTGGGCCAGGTGGTGCTGGCCAATTTCGCCAACCCCAATGGCCTGCAGCCGATGGGCAACAACATGTGGGCCGAGACCGCGACCTCGGGCGCGCCGCTGGTGGGCACGCCCAACACCGGCAGCCTGGGCGTGCTGCAGTCGTCGGCGGTGGAGGATTCCAACGTCGACCTGACCGCCGAGCTGGTCAACATGATCACCGCGCAGCGGGTGTATCAGGCCAACGCGCAGACCATCAAGACGCAGGATCAGGTGCTGCAGACGCTGGTGAACCTGCGTTGATGGATTGAAAGATTGATTCAAAACCGATCACCACAGAGACACAGAGGCACAGAGATGAACAACAAAGCGGCTAACCCGGTTTTTCTCCGTGTCTCTGTGTCTCTGTGGTTCAAAGCGGTTTTCAGGATCTAGGAGCCACCATGGACCATCTCATCTACACCGCCATGACCGGCGCCACGCATACGCTGGAGCAGCAGGCGACCACCTCGCACAACCTGGCGAATGCCACGACCACCGGGTTCCGCGCGCAGATCGACCAGTTCCGCGCGGTGCCGGTGCAGGGCGCGATCCTGCCCACCCGCGCCTTCGTGGTCGATTCCACCACCGGCAGCGATTTTCGCTCCGGCGTGATCCAGCAGACCGGACGCGAACTCGACGTGGCGGTGCAGGGCGACGGCTGGCTTGCGGTGCAGGCGGCTGATGGCAGCGAGGCCTACACCCGCAACGGCAGCCTAAAGCTGGACGAGAACGGCGTGCTGCAGACGCACGATGGCCTCAACGTGCTGGGCGATGGCGGGCCGCTGTCGATTCCGCCCGGCCGCAACGTCGCGGTGGCCAAGGACGGCACGATTTCGCTGGTGCCCAACGGTTCGGCCGCCACCGGGCTGACTTCGGTCGGACGCCTGAAGCTGGTGAACCCGCCCGCGGCCGACCTGGTGCGCGGCGACGACGGCCTGTTTCGTCTGAGGGACGGTAATCCCGCCGATGCCGATCCCAAGGTGACGCTGGTCAGCGGCGCGCTGGAGTCGTCCAACGTCAACGTCGTCGACGCCATGGTCAACATGATTTCGCTGGCGCGCCAGTTCGACATGCAGATGAAAGTGCTGCAAAACGCCGAGAGCAACGACAGCAAGGCCAGCCAGCTGCTGGCGATGAACTGACCCCCTGATTTCTTGAAGGAACCAACATGATTCGCTCACTGTGGATTGCCAAAACCGGTCTGGATGCGCAGCAAACGCAGATGGACGTGATTTCCAACAACCTCGCCAACGTCAGCACCAGCGGCTTCAAGCGCGCGCGCGCGGTGTTCGAGGACCTGCTCTATCAGACGATCCGCCAGCCCGGCGCGCAGTCGTCCGAGCAGACGCAGTTGCCGTCCGGCCTGCAGATCGGCACCGGGGTGAAAACCGTGGCCACCGAGCGCATCTTCACGCAAGGAAATTTGCAGCAGACTGGCAACGCCAAGGACGTGGCGATCCAGGGCAACGGCTTCTTCCAGGTGCTGATGCCCGACGGTACCACGGCCTACACCCGCGACGGCTCGTTCCAGTCCGACGCCAACGGCCAACTGGTTACATCGAGCGGCTATGCGGTGCAGCCCGCGATCACCATTCCGCCCGATACCCAGGCGCTGACCATCGCACGCGACGGCACCGTGTCGGTGACGCAGGCCGGGTCGTCCACGGCGGTCTCCGTCGGCACCCTGCAACTGGCGCTGTTCGTCAACCCGGCCGGCCTGCAGAGCCTGGGCGAAAACCTCTACGCCGAAACCGCCGCGTCGGGCACGCCGAGCTCGAACGCCCCCGGCAGCAACGGCGCCGGCCTGCTCAACCAGGGCTACGTCGAAACCTCGAACGTCAACGTGGTGGAGGAAATGGTGAACATGATCCAGACCCAGCGCGCGTACGAAATCAACAGCAAGGCGATCACGACATCCGACCAGATGCTGCAACGCCTGACCCAGCTATGAACGCGATTGCTTTCGTCCTGCGCCGGGTATTTCACAAGGCGTACGCGGAGGTCGCCGAGGAAACCTTTCCCGGCCTCCGTGTCGTCCGCGTCCTCGTTGTGAACAGAATCGTTCTGCCCGCATTCGCGGCGGCGCTCGTCGCCGGCTGCGGCACCACGCCGTCGTCCATCGTGCAGCAGCCGACCACCGCCCGCCCGCCGGTGCAGACTGCCCAGGCTGCCGGCAATGGCGCGATTTATCAAGCCGCCGCCTATCGCCCGCTGTTCGAAGACCGGCGTGCGCGCCAGGTGGGCGACATGCTGACCATCGTCATCAGCGAGAAGACCGAGGCCGGCAAGGAGGCCTCCTCCAACGGCTCGAAGACCGGCGCGGTCGATTCGTCGATCAGCGCCGTGGCCAACCTGCCGCTCAAGGCGTTCCAGGGCGCAGGCGTCAAGGCCGCGTCGTCGAACGAGTACGACGACAAGTCCAAACTCAATTCCAGCAACACCTTCAGCGGCAGCGTAACCGTCACCGTGATCGAGGTGCTGCCCAACGGCAACCTGGCGGTGGCGGGCGAAAAACAGATTGCGCTCGACAAGGGCACCGAATACATCCGCCTGTCCGGCGTGGTGCAGCCCGACACGATCCAGGCAGGCAACACCGTGTCGTCGGCCAAGGTGGCGGACGCACGCATCGAATACCGCACCAGCGCCAAATTCGACTCGGCCGAAGTGATGGGCTGGCTGGCGCGTTTCTTCCTGAGTTTCATTCCCTTGTAAAGGGTGGGCACGATGAACATTTCACGTCAGCTTGTACTGAGCGGCCTGCTGCTTGCGTTGTCGATGGGCGGCATGGCACATGCCGAGCGCATCAAGGACATCGCCGCCATCCAGGGGGTGCGCATCAACCAGCTGGTCGGCTACGGTCTGGTGGTGGGACTCGACGGCACCGGCGACCAGACGACGCAGACGCCGTTTACCACCCAGAGCATCACCAGCATGCTGACGCAGATGGGCGTCAACCTGCCGCCCGGCACCAACATGCAGCTGAAGAACGTCGCCGCGGTGATGGTGACGGCCGATCTGTCGCCGTTTGCCCAGGCCGGGCAGGGTATCGACATCACCGTGTCGTCGATCGGCAACGCCAAGAGCCTGCGCGGCGGCACCCTGGTGATGACGCCGCTGAAAGGCGCCGACGGCCAGGTCTACGCGATGGCGCAGGGCAACCTGGTGGTGAGCGGCGCCGGCGCCTCGGCCAACGGCAGCAAGGTGCAGGTCAACCATCTCTCCGTAGGCCGCATCCCGTCCGGCGCGACGGTCGAACGCAGCGTCGTCACGGCGCTGGGCGAATCCGGCAGCATCAATCTGGAATTGCAGCAAAGCGACTTCACCACCGCCAGCCGCGTGGTCGACGCGGTGAACGCGCACTACGGCAAGGGCGCGGCGCGCGCGCTCAACGGCCGCGTGATCCAGGTCAAGACGCCGGTTGGCGAAAGCGAGCGGGTCGCCTTTCTGGGTGCGATCGAGAGCCTCGACGTCAGCCCGGCGCAGGCGATGGCCAAGGTCATCATCAACGCGCGCACCGGCTCGGTGGTGATGAACCAGGCCGTCACACTCGATCCCAGCGCGGTGTCGCACGGCAACCTGTCGGTGGTCATCAACACCCAGCCGGTGATCAGCCAGCCCGCGCCGTTCTCCCAGGGGCAGACAGTGACCAGCGCCCAGTCGCAGATCGAAATCCGCCAGCAGCCGGGCGAAGTCATGCTGGTCAAGGGCAGCGCTTCGCTCGCCGACGTGGTGAAAGCGCTCAATTCCATCGGCGCGACGCCGCAGGACCTGCTGGCGATCCTGCAGGCGCTCAAGGCGTCCGGCGCGCTGCACGCCGAGCTGGAGGTGATCTGAGATGGCCATCGGCGGCGCCGATCTCGCGTCCAGGTTCGCGCTCGACGTCCAGGGCGTCGGTCAGCTCAAGCTCGACGCCAAGCAGTCGTCGCCGGAGGCCTTGCGCGCCGCCGCGCAGCAGTTCGAGGCGGTGTTCATGAACATGCTGATGAAAAGCATGCGCGAGGCGTCGCCGCAGGACGGCATGTTCGACAGCGAACAGACCCGCATGTACACCTCGATGCTCGACCAGCAGCTGACGCAGAAACTCGCCACGCGCGGGATCGGCCTGGCCGACATGATGGTGCGCCAGCTCTCCGGCACCCTCGCCGCGCCTGCCGCCATCGAAGATAAAACGCCCGACGCCGCAGTCACTGCGCCGGGATTTTCCCTGAATCCGCCTGTGGTAATGCCGTTGCCGCCTGCCGACGCGCGTAGCGGCGAGGTGCCGGCGCACGTCGAGGCCTTCGTGCAGAAACTTCTGCCGCACGCCGAGGCGGCGAGCGCCAGCACCGGCATCCCCGCCCGCTTCATGCTGGGGCAGGCGGCGCTGGAAACCGGCTGGGGCAAGAGTGAAATCCGCGGTGCCGACGGCCAGAACAGCTACAACCTGTTCGGCATCAAGGCCGGCAACGGCTGGACAGGCCGCATCGCCGACATCGTCACCACCGAATACGTCAACGGCCGCCCGCAGAAGCAGGTGGAAAGCTTCCGCGCCTACGATTCCTACGCCGATGCCTTCCGCGATTACGCCAGGCTGCTGCGCAGCAACGCGCGCTACCAGAACGCGATCGCGCAGGGACAGGATGCGGCCGGTTTTGCCCTGGGTTTGCAGCAGGCCGGCTATGCCACCGACCCGGGCTACGCCCAGAAACTGATGGGCGTGATCCGGCTGGTGGAAACGGGCTAGGGCGTGAAATGAGTATTAACACGCCCTCACTCAAGAAACGGGCCAACCCGCCGATTCACCCATCAAACGTATTGATAACTTCCACCCAACCTTCGCGACCCAATAGATGGCTACCAATATTCTCAGTATCGGTCAGAGCGCCCTCACTGCCGCGCAGGTAGGGCTCAGCACGACCGGCCACAATATCGCCAACGCATCGACGCCGGGCTACAACCGCCAGGTCGTGATTCAGGGTACGGCCCTGGCGCAGAATTTCGGCTTCGGCTTCCTGGGGCAGGGCACCGCGGTGTCCTCGATCCAGCGCGTGTACAGCGACTATCTGGGTATCCAGGTGCAGTCCGCGCAGACGTCGAAAAGCGGGCTCGACAGCTACTACGCCCAGATCAAGCAGATCGACAACATGCTGGCCGATCCCGCGTCCG
Source organism: Thiobacillus sp. (assembly GCA_036382965.1). Classification (GTDB taxonomy): domain Bacteria; phylum Pseudomonadota; class Gammaproteobacteria; order Burkholderiales; family Thiobacillaceae; genus Thiobacillus. The sequence goes on along the minus strand of DASVPF010000370.1, from coordinate 4,741 downwards.
GCCTGTCGCCCGCCTTGCAGGAGTTTTTCAGCGGCATCCAGGAAATGGCCTCGAATCCGGCGTCGATTCCGGCACGTCAGGCCGCCTTGTCGTCGGCCGATACGCTGGTCTCGCGCTTTCAGAGCATGGCCGGGCGGCTCGACGAGATCAAACAGGGTGTCAACAGCCAGGTGTTGTCGAGCGTCGACAGCATCAACACCTATGCGCAGCAGATCGCGAGCCTGAACGACGCGATCGGCCGGGCTCAGCGCGCAACCGGCCAGCTCCCCAACGACTTGCTCGACCAGCGCGACCAGCTGGTTCTGGACCTGAACAAGGAAATCAAGACGACGGTCGTCAAACAGGGCGACGGCAACTACAACATCTTCATCGGCAACGGCCAGCCGCTGGTGGTGGGGGCGTCGACCTCCAAACTCAGCACCGTGGCGTCGCCCACCGATCCGTCGAAAATCGAGGTGGCCTACCAGACTAGCAGCGGCAGCACGGTCATCGTGGGCGAGTCGGGTCTCGTCGGTGGCAGGCTGGGCGGCCTGATCGAGTTCCGCAGCAAGTCGCTGGAGCCGGCGCAGAATGCCCTCGGACAGGTTGCCATCGGGCTGGCCAGCACCTTCAATGCACAGCACCAGGCGGGATTCGATCTCAACGGCGCTGCCGGCGGTGAGTTCTTCGCCGTTGCCTCTCCCGTGGTCGGCACGAACAGCGGAAATACCGGCTCGGCCACCATCGGCGCCAGCATCACCAGCGCCAGCGCGCTGACCACCAGCGATTACCGTTTGCAGTACGACGGCACCAATTACACGCTGACCCGGCTGTCCGACAACACGGCCACCACCTTCGCCGCCTTCCCGCAGACCGTGGACGGCGTGACCCTGAATCTGGCATCCGGCGCGCCGGCGGCAGGCGACAGCTTCCTCATCCGTCCGACCGTCAATGGGGCATCCGCTATCGGCGTGACGATCACCGATCCGGCCAAGATCGCGGCCGCCGCCCAGACCGGTGCGGTGGGCGACAACCGCAATGCCCTGCTGTTGAGCGCCCTGCAAACCGCCAACACCCTGGGCAATGGCACGGCCAGTTATCAGAGCGCGTATTCGCAGTTCGTCAGCCAGATCGGCAACAAGACGCGCGAACTCGAAGTGACCAGCAGTGCGGCAGACAAGCTGCTCTCCGAAGCCACGGTGTCCTTGCAGAACGAGTCGGGCGTCAACCTCGACGAAGAGGCGACCAATATGCTGCGCTACCAGCAGGCCTACCAGGCAGCCGGCAAGGTCATGCAGATCGCCAGCCAGATGTTCGACACGCTGCTCTCGCTCGGCCGTTAAGGGGATACGACACCATGCGCATCAGCACCCAACACCTGTTCGACTCCGGCGCCGCCCGCATGGGCGAAATCCAGTCCAGCCTGGCCAAGACGCAACAGCAGGTTGCCACCGGCCGCCGCATCCTCGCGCCGTCGGACGATCCGGTTGCCGCCGCGCGTGCGCTCGAGGTCAGCCAGTCGCAGTCGATCAATACGCAGTACGGCGTCAACCGCGGCTACGCAAAAGACTCGCTTGTCACGGTCGACAGCACCCTGGCGAGCGTGACGGAACTACTGCAGAACGTGAAGACCACGGCTATTTCGGCGGGCAACGGAAGCTTGGGCGATAGCCAGCGCGCTTCCATCGCGACCGCATTGCAAAGCAGTCTCGGCATGCTGCTGGGACTGGCCAATACCCGCGATGGGCAGGGCAATTATCTGTTTTCCGGTTTTCAGACCAATACGCCCGCGTTTTCCAAAGATCCGGTGACCAACGTCGTGCAGTACGACGGCGACCAGGGGCAGCGGATGATCCAGGTCGACTCCGCGCGTCAGCTGGCGGTGAGTGCCCCGGGTCAAGGCGTGTTCCAGGGCGGCGGCCAGGATATGTTCCAGACGCTGAATGCCCTCATTACCCAACTGAATACGCCGGGAACCGTGGGCTTGAGCACCGCGCTGGCCACTGCCAACAGCAATCTGGAACTGGCTTTGAGCAACGTGTCTACGGTGCGTGCATCGGTCGGTTCGCGGCTGCAGGAACTCGATGCGCTCAACAGCGCGGGCGACGACCGCAACCTGCAATACAGCCAGAATCTGTCCGACCTCCAGGACCTCGATTACACCAAGGCGCTGACGCAGCTCTCGCAGCAGCAGACGACACTGGAAGCCGCGCAAAAATCGTTCGCGAAGATCGCCGGCCTGTCGCTGTTCAATTACCTGTAACTACGGCGATGCGTCCCCAGGAAACCCCGTCCGGCGAAGCGATGAATACCCCGGTCATGCGTCTGCTGTCCGGGATGTCGGTTCATGGCGATCAGCATCTGGCGGAAGTGGAGCAGGATCTGGTGCAGATGGGCGTGCTGCTCGACGAGGCGATCAAGAAACTGTGCGCGAGCTTCATGGCGATTCATCAGGCGGTCGCGTTGCAGCAGGAAGCCCTGAACGGCATGCACGCCGCCGGCGACGAGGCCGCGCGCTTCGCGGCGATCCATGCCGAAATCGATCGCCATATCGGCGCCGCCGTGACCGGCCTGCAGTTTCAGGACATGACCAGCCAGTTGATTCGCAGGATGGCGCTGCATCTGGCCGGCCTGCGCGACGTGTTCGGGATGCTCAATACGCGCACGAACGGTTCGCCCATCCTGCCGGAAAGCGGCAGCGACGAAATCCTGGCCATGCTGAACCAGATCGGCGACCAGGTGGGGCACGGCGCCGGCCGGGCTGGCGGCGTACGCAGCACGGTGAACCAGCGCCACATGGAAAGCGGCGACATCGAGCTGTTTTGAGATGACGGAATACACGGACAACGGCCAGATAACGAAAGCAGCGGGAGCAATCAGGATGAAAACAATACTTGCAGTGGATGACTCGGGTTCGCTGCGCCATATGCTGTCCTTCAGCCTGAAGGCGGCCGGCTACGGCGTGATCGAAGCGGTCGACGGGCAGGATGGCCTCGCCAAGGCGAAGCAGCAGACGGTCGATCTGGTGCTGACCGATCAGAACATGCCGGGCATGGACGGCCTGAGCCTGATCAAGGCGCTGCGCGCGATGAAGAATTACCAGAGCGTGCCGATATTGATGCTGACCACCGAGTCGGGCGACGACATCAAGGCGATGGGCAGGGCTGCGGGGGCCAGCGGCTGGCTGGTCAAGCCATTCGATCCGGCCCGCCTGACCGAAGTGGTGAAAAAACTGATCGGCTGAGAAAGCAGCGATCGATCCTGCAGCGCGTAAACGACGGAGTTCAAAGATGACGATTGATATGAGCCAGTTCTACCAGGTGTTCTTCGACGAGGCAGACGAACTGCTCGCCGAAATGGAGAAACTGTTGCTGGCTCTCGACGTGTCCGCACCGGACAGCGAGGATCTCAATGCGATCTTCCGTGCGGCCCATTCCATCAAGGGCGGGGCGGCCACCTTCGGTTTTACCGACATCACCGAAGTCACCCATATGCTGGAATCCCTGCTCGACCGGATCCGCAAGGGCGAGATGGCGCTGACGCCCGAGCACGTGGATGTCTTCCTGGTGGCGAAGGATGTTCTGACCATGCAGATGGACGGTCATCATCGCGGTTCGAGCGTCGATCAGGATGCGGTCGATGGCGTGTGCCAGCGGCTGAAGGCGCTGTCGCAAGGCACAGCGCCGGACGCCCCGGCGCCTGCGGCCAGTCCGGCGCCGGCCCCCGAACCGGCCAAGCCGTATGCCGCGCCGGTTGCGGATGCGGACGGCAACACGCGTTTCCGCATCGAACTGCCCAAGGTGCCGCAGAAAGACGTCGATGCGCTGGCGGCCGAACTCGGCCTGCTGGGAACGATTGGCCAGGAGACGCTGGCGGACACGCGCGTGGTGTTCACGCTGACCACCAGCGAGAGCCAGGACAACATCGTCGCGATCTGCTCGTTCGTGCTCGACCCGGACGATCTCAAGATTACGCATGACAAGGTCGCGCCCGCCGCCGACGCGGAAAAGCCGGCCGAAACGGCCGGCTACGGGATTTTCGAGGCGGCGAAAACGGATGCCGCCGCCAGTCAGCCGGCCGCATCACCTGCCGGTGCAGCGGCCAGTGCGCCTGCCGAGGATCCGGGCTATGGCCTTTTCGAGCCTGAGCCGGCGCCGCCGGCAGCATCTCAGGCAACCCCGCCGCAGGCCAGCCAGCCTGCCGCAGACGCGCCTGCCGGCGAAGCCAAGAACTGGGGCCGCCGGGCCACCGACAAGGACGGAAGCAGCCAGGAATCGTCGTCGATCCGGGTCAGCGTGGACAAGGTCGACCAGTTGATCAACCTGGTCGGCGAACTGGTCATTACCCAGGCCATGATCGAACAGCGCATCGCTGCACTCGATCCCCTGCATCACGAGCGCCTGCTCAACAGCGCCAGCCAGCTGGCGCGCAACACGCGTGACCTGCAGGAAGCAGTGATGTCGATCCGCATGATGCCGATGGATTACGTGTTCTCGCGCTTTCCGCGCATGGTGCGCGACCTTGCCGCCAAGCTCGGCAAGAAGGTCGAGTTCGTCACCCGCGGCGCCGCCACCGAACTCGACAAGGGGCTGATCGAGCGCATCGTCGACCCGCTCACCCATCTGGTGCGCAACAGCGTCGACCATGGTATCGAACTGCCCGAGAAGCGCCGCGACGGCGGCAAGAGTGAAACCGGCAAGCTGACCCTGTCGGCGGCACACCAGGGTGGCAACATCGTGATCGAGGTGAGCGACGACGGCGG
>DASVPF010000369.1:0-6711 GCA_036382965.1 Thiobacillus sp. | reverse complement strand
GCCAAGAACGAGACCGCCAAGGCGATCGACTACAGCCTCAAGCGCTGGCCTGCGCTCACGCGCTTCCTCGACGACGGCCGCTTGTGCATCTCCAACAACGCCGCCGAGCGGGCACTGCACGGTGACGCCGACGGCATCGATCCACTTGTTGAGTGAGGGGACTTCGACCGCGACGCGCGGCGCGGCCTTCACCTCGGCCAGCTTGGCTTGCGGGATGGTGGCGATCACCCGCATGTCCCTGGGATCGAGGCCGGTCATCAAGGGCGTGCCGGGCGTGACGGTTTCACCGATTTCGACGAGGCGGGCGGAAACCACCCCGGAAAACGGTGCGGTGATGACGGTGTAGCCGCTGACTGCGGTGGATTGTCCGACCCCGGCGCGGGCCGCGCGCGCGGCGGCTTCGGCAGCACGGAATTCGGCGGTGGCGCGGTCGAGTGCGGCCTGGCTGATGAATTTCTGCTGGAACAGTTGCTGCTGGCGCTCGTAATTGGCGCGTGCATTAGCCAGCGTGGCGGCAGCCTGCGCTACCTGGGCCTGGCTGCCGGCTACGGCGGAAGACAACTCCTGCGCCGACAGGCGCACGATCACCGAGCCCGCCTTGACGTAATCCCCGGCGTCGAAATTGACTGCGGCTACGCGTCCCGAGACCTGGGCTGCGACAGTGGATTGCTTGACCGCCTCGACCGTGGCTTCGGTGGAATAGCCGCTATCGGTGACCTGATATTTCACCGTTGCTACGGCGAAAGGCAGCGCCGACCACGCAGACGGGGAAATCAGCATGACGCAGGCCAGCAAGCGGGCGGGGTTCAGCACAGGCGCACCTTCAGGAAATCATTTATTAGAATAGTCTAATTTACCATTTAATTCAATTGCTTGGATGAAAATTTCTGGGTCAATCCCGGACGCGGATCAAGGTTAAAGTATGCACGATAAATTAAAGGCCCGGCACGCTTGCGCGTAGCCGGGCCTGGGTGTTGCGCGGGATTGGTTTATTTGGCGAAGCCGCAGAAGACGTCGCGCATCATGCTCAGCAATTTGAGGGTCCGGGTGTCGCCCACCCGATAGAACACGCGGTTGGCATCCTTGCGGGTACGCAGCACGCCCTTGTCGCGCAGGATGGCCAGGTGTTGCGAGATGTTGCTTTGCGAGGTGCCGACATGGTCGACGATGTCCTGAACGCTGACTTCCTTGTCGCCCAGCACGCAGAGAATTTTCAGGCGCAGCGGATGCGACATGGCCTTCATTGCACGCGAGGCCTGCTCGATGTGCTCATCCTTGTCCATCAGGTCCACATCATCCCAATCGGCTGCCATATTCGTTACCTCGATCCTTTCGTGTAGTACCCTGTGCGGCGCGCCTTGTGCATTGGTTTCAGCGTGGCGCGGCATTATTTGGTGCACATGATGCGTTGCCGTATAGATAAGCAATCACGCATATATTAAAATAATTCCGCAAAACAAGTCAGCTTATATTAATTTTTTCATGAAGACCTTGCCGGTTCTCCTCATTATCCTCGACGGTTTCGGTTGCCGCGCGGAGCGCGCGAACAACGCGATCGCCCAAGCCGACAAACCCAACTGGGACCGGCTCTGGAAACACCATCCGCACACGCTCATCCACGCCTCGGAATCCGAAGTGGGGCTGCCCAAAGGGCAGATGGGCAATTCCGAAGTAGGGCATCTGAACATCGGCGCGGGACGGGTGGTATATCAGGAATTCACCCGCATCGACCGCGCCATCGAGTCCGGCTATTTCTACACCAACCCCGCGTTGTTGAATGCCGTGCACCTGGCACGCGACAACCAGAAGACGCTGCACATACTGGGCTTGCTGTCGGACGGCGGGGTCCACAGCCACGAAGCGCATTTCTACGCGTTGCTCGAACTGGCGGCGCGCGAAGGCCTGCACAAGGTGTGTCTCCACGTGTTTCTGGATGGCCGCGACACGCCGCCGAAAAGCGCCGAAATCTATTTGCGCCGGCTCTCCGAGAAAATCGGGCAAACGGGCGTCGGCCACATTGCGTCGATGATCGGCCGCTACTATGCGATGGATCGCGACCGTCGCTGGCAGCGGGTCAAATCTGCCTACGACCTGTTGACGCAGGGGCGCACCGAATTCTGGGCGGCCAATCCGCTGGCCGGACTGGAAGCCGCCTACGCGCGCGGCGAGACCGACGAGTTCGTCAAGGCGACGGCGATCCTGCCGCCCGACGGCAAACCGGTCAGGATGGAAGACGGCGATGCGGTAATCTTCCTCAACTTCCGTTCCGATCGCGCGCGCCAGCTGTCGCGGCCGTTCATCGAGCCCGACTTCAGCGAATTCGAGCGCGAGGTCACGCCGCGCCTGGCCACCTACTGCACGCTGACCGGCTACAGCGACGACTTCGACGTGTCGGTGGCCTTCCCACCCGAGCGCATCAAGAACGGCATCGGTGAATACGTCGCCAACCTTGGCCTGCGCCAGCTGCGCATCGCCGAGACCGAGAAATATCCGCACGTCACCTTCTTCTTCAACGGCGGCGAGGAAGTGTCCTTCCCCGGCGAGGATCGTGTGCTGGTTCCGTCTCCCGATGTGGCGACCTACGATCTGAAACCCGAGATGAGCGCGTTCGAGGTCACCGACAAGCTGGTCGTGGCGATCGACAGCAAGCAGTACGACGTCATCGTCTGCAATTACGCCAACCCCGACATGGTGGGCCACACCGGCAATCTCGAAGCGGCGATCAAGGCGATCGAAACCGTGGACACCTGCCTCGGCCGCGTGGTGGACGCGCAAGTGGCGCGCGGCGGTGAAATCCTGATTACCGCCGACCACGGCAACGCCGAGCTGATGCTCGACACCGCAACCGGCCAGGCCTACACTGCGCACACCATGAACCCGGTGCCGCTGATTTACGTGGGGCGGCGCCACGCCGCACTGGCGAAAACGGGCGCGCTCGAAGACATCAGCCCGACCCTGCTGAAGATGATGGGCTTGCCGCAACCCGCCGAAATGACCGGCCAGGCCCTCGTGCAATTCGAGTAAAAAGCCGGTGCGGTTCGCGTAAGCTCAGGGTGGATTTCAAACCATTTCTCGTCTTCCTGGCGTTGTGCGGACCTGTGTGTGCCGGCGCAAGCCAGGTCGAGCGCAAGCAATCCGAGCTCGATGCTTTGAAGCAGCGCCTGCAAACGCTGCAACAGACGTTTCGCGACACCCAGACGCAGCGCAAGGAAGCCGCCGACGAACTGCGCCAATCCGAGCGCGCCATCAGCAGCAGCGTGCGCCAGTTGCGTCAGCTGGACGGCGAGCGCCAGCGCACCCGGGCCGATTTGCAGACGCTGACGCAGCAGGCCGACGCGACGTCGGTACGCATAGTCCAGCAGCAGGCCCGTCTCGCCCAGGCGCTCAGGGGCACCTATCAGCGCGGACAGGGCGATGCGCTCAAACTCATTCTCAATGGCGCAGACCCCAATCAGACGGCGCGCGATTTGCGTTATCTGGCGCAGCTGTCGCGCGCGCAGCACGCGATGATCGAATCGCTACGCGCAGACCTGGCGCAGCTGGCTGCGCTGCAGCAGCAATCCGCGCAAAAATCGACCGAGTTGGCGCAATTGCAGACGGCCCGCGAAGCCGAGCAACAAAAGCTGCTGACCGACAAGCGCGCACGCGAAGCGGTGTTGCAGAAGCTGTCCGTGCAAATTCAGCAGCAGCGGCGCGAGATTTCCAATCTGAAGCGCGACGAGCGCAGCCTGATGCAGCTGGTGGAGCGTCTGAACCGGCTGATGGCGCAGCAGGCTGCGCGCGAGGCCGCCCGCGCCCGCGCCGCCCAGCACGCGCAGAAAAAAATGGCGACGGAGAAAGACGCGACCGGTCAAACGCGCCGTGCCATCGCGGTGAATACGGAAACGCCGGTGGCGTTTCGTGCGGACCGGCCTTTCTCGAGCCTGAAAGGCTCGTTGCGATTGCCCGTTGCCGGGGAACTGATGAACCGTTTCGGCGCTCCGAGAGAAGGCGGCGGCGTGAGTTGGAAAGGCCTGTTCATTCGCGCCGCACAAGGCACGGCGGTCAAGGCGATTGCCGCGGGACAGGTGGTGTTCGCCGAGTGGCTGCGGGGCTTTGGCAACCTGCTTATTGTCGATCACGGCGAGGGGTATATGAGCCTATACAGCAATAATGAAAGTCTGTATAAACAAGTGGGCGAGCGGGTCCAGCCCGGCGACGCCATCGCAACGGTCGGCAATAGCGGCGGCCAGCCCGACCCCGGTTTGTATTTCGAAATGCGGCATCAAAGCCGTCCTGTTAATCCCCTCCTGTGGGTGAAGTGAAGATGAAACAAAAGGCGAAATTCCTTCTCGTTGGCGTGGCCGGCATACTGGCGGGCGCGGCGCTGACGGTCAATCTATCGGCGATCGCCAACAAGGAAGCGGAGACGGCGCTGCCGATCGAGGAGTTGCGTGCCTTTACCGATGTGTTCGCCCGTATCAAGAGCGATTACGTCGAGCCGGTGGACGACAAGAAACTGATCACCGCGGCAATCAACGGCATGCTGACCGGGCTGGATCCGCATTCGACCTATCTTGATGCCGAAGGCTTCAAGGACCTGCAGGTCGGTACGCAGGGCGAGTTCGGCGGCCTGGGCATCGAAGTCGGCATGGAAGACGGCTTCGTCAAGGTGGTTTCGCCGATCGAGGACACGCCCGCTTTCAAGGCCGGGGTCAAACCCGGCGATCTGATCGTCAAGCTCGACGATGCCCCGGTGAAGGGCATGACGCTGAACGACGCGGTGAAACGGATGCGCGGCAAGCCGGGTGCACCCATCAAGCTGACCCTCGTGCGCAAGGGCGTCGACAAACCCATCGTGCTGACCCTGACGCGCGCAGTCATCAAGATCCGCAGCGTCAAATCCAAACTGCTGGAAAACGGCTATGGCTACGTGCGCGTCACGCAGTTCCAGGAGCATACCGGCGAGCTGCTGTCCGAGGCATTGCACAAGCTGTACACGGACAACAAGGCGCCGCTCAAGGGCCTGATCTTGGATTTGCGTAACGATCCAGGCGGTTTGCTCAATGGCGCGGTGGCGGTGACGGCAGCGTTCGTCAAGCCGGACAGCCTGGTGGTGTATACCGAGGGCCGCACCGAAGATGCCAAGATGCGGCTGACCGCCAGCCGTGAAAACTATCTGCGCCCGATGCAGACCGACTACCTGAAGAGCCTGCCGGAGGGCGTGAAACAGGTGCCGATCGTGGTGCTGGTCAACGGCGGTTCCGCCTCGGCGTCCGAAATCGTGGCCGGCGCGCTGCAGGATCAGAAGCGCGCCATCATCATGGGCACCCGCACCTTCGGCAAAGGCTCGGTCCAGACCATCCTGCCGATCGGCAACGGCACGGCGATCAAGCTCACCACGGCACGCTACTTCACGCCGAACGGGCGTTCCATCCAGGCCAAGGGCATCGAGCCGGACATTGCCGTGGAGGATCCGGCCATGCCGGCCGACGATGAGGGCCTGAACATTCGCGAGGCGGATCTCGACCATCACCTGAGCAACCCCAACGGCGGGGATTCGACCCCCGTGGACAAGCCGAGCAACAGCATCAAGGCGCCGCTTTCTTCCGACCAGCCGGGCAAGGACAAAAAACTGGCGCCGCTGGAACCGGGCGAAATCGTGTCGAAGAACGATTTCCAGGTGAATCAGGCGCTGAATCTGCTGAAAGGCCTGCAGATTCTCCAGGTGCGTTAGGCGCTGATGGGCTGTGGCTGCGCCGGGCAGCCAACGCTGATGGGCGGCGCTATACTGCGTTTAATCCAGCCTGCCGGGTGAGCCATGCGTCCGTGTGATCTCGAGAAAAGCCGCGAAATCGTTTTCCATTCCCTGCCGCCCGGCCAGGTAGAACGCGCGTTGGCTTTGCTGCAAGGCCTGGACGGGCTGGAGGCGACGGCCGGGCCGGACGCCAACCGGCTGCTGGTGCGCTATCACATCTGCGAATACACCCTGGAAGGACTCGAGATTGCGCTGGCGAGCCAGGGGTTCCACCTCGACAACAGTCTGCTCAGCAAGCTGAAGCGTGCGCTGGCCTACTTTTGCGAGGGCGTGCAGCGCAGCAATGTTGCGGCCAACGAACCAGACATCAAATCCCAGCAGGCCTTCATGAAAGTCTACGAGCGCCATCTGCATGGCGATTGCGACGACACCCCGGAAGAATGGCGGGGCTATAAATAACGCTCCGCTTTACCCATGGAATTAACCGACGACCAGCTGCTGCGCTACAGCCGCCACATCCTGCTGCCCGACGTCGGCATCGCCGGACAAGCGCGAATTGCCGATGCCTCGGTGCTGATCGTCGGTGCCGGTGGCCTGGGCTGTTCGGTGGCGCTGTATCTCGGCGCCGCCGGGGTCGGACGGCTGCTGCTGGCGGACGGCGACACGGTCGATCTCACCAACCTGCAGCGTCAGATCGGCCATGCCACTTCGGCAATCGGCGAGAACAAGGCCGCCTCGCTCGCACGCAGCGTGCTGGCGATCAATCCCGACATCGCGGTGCGACCGATTCGCGAAGCGCTGGCCGACAGCGCTCTGGACAAGGCGATCGCCGCGGTCGATCTGGTGGTCGATGCATCGGACAACTTCGCCACCCGGCATGCGGTCAATCGTGTCTGCGTGCGGTTTGGCAAGCCCCTGGTGTCGGGCGCGGCGATCGGATTCTCGGGCCAGTTGGCGGTCTTCGATCCGCGCCG
>DASVPF010000368.1:0-8685 GCA_036382965.1 Thiobacillus sp. | reverse complement strand
TCCGCCAAGCGTGGCTACACTGCGTTCGTGCTGGCGAAAATCTCGCGTCTGCAAGGGGCGTCCGGCATCCACGTCGGCACCATGGGCTACGGCAAGATGGAAGGCGAAGGCGACGACCGCAACATCGCCTACATGATCGAGCGCGACGAAGCGCAAGGCCCGGTCTACTTCCAGAAATGGTTCGGCATGAAGCCCACCACCCCGATCATTTCCGGCGGCATGAACGCACTGCGTCTGCCCGGCTTCTTCGAGAACCTCGGCCACGGCAACGTCATCAACACCGCTGGCGGCGGCTCCTACGGCCACATCGACAGCCCGGCTGCCGGCGCGATCTCGCTGCGTCAGTCGTACGAGTGCTGGATGGCCAAAGCCGACCCGATCGAGTGGGCGAAAACGCACAAGGAATTCGCCCGCGCATTCGAGTCCTTCCCGAAAGACGCCGACATGCTGTACCCCGGCTGGCGTGAAAAGCTGGGCGTGCACAAGTAAGCACGCGGAGGGCGGAGCAGTGCCTGCCGCCGAAGGCGGTAGGTGCGACCCCGGAGCGGGCTTGCCCGCATTCCGGCCGTCTTAACCAGCGCTATACGCCCCCGGCTTGCTGGGGGCGTTTTTTCTTCCATCGTGAGGAATGAAATGATCGAAAATGAAGTTTCAGTGGAGGCTAACGTGAGCGAAGCGAACGTCAAGCAAAGCGGCCGTAACGACAAAGACCAGTACAAGGTTGAACAGGAACCCTTCTACCAGCAGCAGAAGAACGAAGTCGCGCTGTACGAGGCCGCCTACCGCAACCGCCTGCCGGTGATGGTGAAAGGCCCGACCGGCTGCGGCAAGTCGCGTTTCGTCGAATACATGGCGTGGAAGCTGAACAAGCCGCTCATCACCGTGGCCTGCAACGAGGACATGACCGCGAGCGACCTGGTCGGCCGCTACCTGCTGGAAGCCAACGGCACCCGCTGGCTCGACGGCCCGCTCACCACCGCCGCGCGCATCGGCGCCATCTGCTATCTGGATGAAATCGTCGAGGCACGCCAGGACACCACCGTGGTGATCCACCCGCTCACCGACCACCGCCGTACGCTGCCGCTCGACAAAAAGGGCGAACTGCTCCACGCGCATCCCGATTTCCAGCTGGTGATTTCCTACAATCCGGGCTATCAGACGCTGATGAAGGATCTCAAGCAATCCACCAAGCAGCGCTTCACCGCCTTCGACTTCGACTATCCCGATGCCGCGCTGGAAGCGCAGATCGTTGCCAAGGAAACCGGCATGGACGCAGCGGTCGCCGCCAAGCTGGTGAAGATCGGCGGCGTCGCCCGCAGCCTCAAAGGGCACGGCCTCGACGAAGGCATCTCGACGCGCCTGCTGGTGTACGCGGCAACGCTGATCAAGGACGGCGTGGCGCCGACGGATGCCTGCCGCATGGCACTGGTGCGGCCGATCACCGACGACGCCGACATCCGCGAGACGCTCGATCACGCCATCGACGCGACGTTTGTCTGAAACGATTGCCATGCAGCCCCAGTGCGTAGGCTGGGCTTCGTGCCTCAGCCCAGCCTACGGGAGATTGTCCGGACCATGACCGAAACCGCATACCAGCATCCCCTCATGGCGGCCTACTGGAAGCAGCTCGACACCCGCTTTCCGCAGATCGAAGCGGTGTTCGAGGATGTCATGGCCGAAGCGCTGGCCGTGCTCACCGCCGCCGGGCGCGACGCCTACCTCGAAGCCGCGCGCGCCGTCGGCAAACTCGGGCGCGGCGTCGAACCGATGCTGGCATTCATGGAGGAGTGGCCGTCCACCGCCAAAGTCGTGGGCGAAACCGCCCTGCCTGCGGTGATGGCGCTGATCCAGCGCATGCAGAAATCGCCCAACGGCCGCGCCATCACCCCCTTCCTGCAGACGCTGGCGCCGGTGGCAAAACGCCTGCAATCGCAGGAACAGTTACAGCACTACCTCGACGTGACCTTGGACTTCATGGAGCGCACCACCGGCTCCATCCACGGCCACCATACGACTTTCCCCAGCCCGGGCCTGCCGGAGTTCTTCGCGCAAGCGCCCAACCTGCTCAGCCAGCTCACGCTCGCCGGCCTGAAAAACTGGGTTGAATACGGCATCCGCAACTACGGCACCCATCCCGAGCGGCAGAAGGACTACTTCAGCCTGCAATCGGCCGACAGTCGCGCCGTGCTGCAGCGCGAGCGCCACGGCACGCTGCTGGTGGACGTCGAACGCAAGCTCGATCTGTACCTGCGCGGCCTGTGGCAGGACAGCGACTATCTGGTGCCGTACTCCACCGCGTTCGACGAAATCCGCAAGCCGGTTCCGTATTACGACAAGCTCGGCATCCGCCTGCCGGACGTATACGACGACACGGGGGAAATTTCCGGCCTCGACCGCTACCGCGCCACGCTCGCCCACATCGTCGGCCACCGCCGCTGGTCCGAGGCGCAGGTCGCCGACAACTGGAGCCCGTTCCAGCGCATGGCGGTGGAATTTTTCGAGGACTGCCGTATCGAGACGCTGCTGATCCGCGAATATCCCGGCCTGCGTCGCCTGTTCCTCGCGCTGCATCCCCGCCCGGTGGAAGACGCCTGCGATCCGCAAACCACCTCCTGCCTGCGCCACCGGCTGGCGATGCTGTCGCGCGCGCTGCTCGATCCCGATCACGGCTACGTCGACGCCGACCTCAACGACTTCGTCGCCCGCTTCCACGCGGTCATGGACAAGGACGAATCTTCCACCGGCGAAATCGCCGCGCTGGCGCTCTCCTACGTCGCCAAAACGCGCCGCCAGAGCGACCAGTTCGCCCGCGTGCACTTCGACGACACCGTGGTCGACTACCGCGACGACAACCGCCAGCTGTGGAAATTCATCGAGGCAGGCGACGAGGAGGAAGCCTTCGACGAGGAACGCAAATTCGAGCCGGGCGAGGAAATCCACGGCCTGCCGCCGCGCCATTACCCCGAGTGGGATTACGCGAGCCAGACCTACCGCCCGGACTGGGTCAGCGTGTACGAGGCGCTGCATCCCAGCGGCCAGGCGTCCGACATCGACCGCCTGCTCGCCAAGCACAGCGCGCTCGCCAAGCAGCTGAAGAAAATGCTCGACCTGTTGAAGCCGCAGGACAAGGTGCGCATCCGCTACCAGGAAGAGGGCAGCGAGCTCGATCTCGACGTCGCCATCCGTTCGCTGATCGACTTCAAGGGCGGCGCCACTCCCGACCCGCGCATCAACATGAGCCACCGCACCAACGGCCGCGACATCGCCGTCATGCTGCTGCTCGACCTGTCGGAATCGCTGAACGAAAAGGCGGCGGGAAGCGACCAGACCATTCTCGAACTCAGCCAGGAAGCAGTCTCGTTATTGGCTTGGGCGATCGAGAAACTGGGCGATCCTTTTGCGATTGCCGGCTTTCATTCCAACACCCGTCACGACGTGCGCTACCTGCACGTCAAGGGCTACGGCGAACACTGGAACGACGACGTCAAGGCGCGCCTGGCTGCGATGGAGGCGGGCTATTCCACCCGCATGGGCGCCGCCATGCGCCACGCCGCGCATTACCTCGGCGCGCGCAAGGCCGACAAGAAGCTCATGCTCATCCTCACCGACGGCATGCCGTCCGACGTCGATGCCCACGACGAACGCCTGCTGATCGAAGACGCCCGCCAGGCGGTCAAGGAACTCGACCGCGACAATATTTTCACCTACTGCATCAGCCTCGATCCCAAGGCCGACGAATACGTCGGCGACATCTTCGGCCGCCAGTACACCGTCGTCGACCACGTCGAGCGACTGCCGGAAAAACTGCCCGAGCTTTTTGTCGCGTTAACGAAGTAACGTAAGCTTGCAGGTCAAGTGACCCCTGTGGGAGCGGCGTCCTCGCCGCGATGTGCGCACTGACGGCATAAGCCGAATAATGCCGGCCTGCCGCGTCCGGGGCTACACTGAATATCCGCGAAGCGGGCGATCAGGGGGACGCAAGCATGGACATCGTTGTACCGGGCTTATTTCTGCTGTCCGGCATCTGCGCGTATGCCGCGCTGACCCACCTTGCCGCAGGCGTGCGGCGCCCGCTGGACCGGACGCACCTGCTGTTCGCCGGCATGTGCCTCCTGATCGCGCTGCTCGGCGTGGCCAATGGCCTGGGCTACCGGGCGGCGACGGTCGCTGAGGCCGCCCTCGCGCTCAAGTGGGGCCTCGGCGCCGCCGCGCTGTTTTTCGCCCTCTTTCCCTGGTTCATCGCCGACTACACCGGGGTGTGCCCCAAGCCCCTGCTGGCCGGATACAGCCTCATGCTGGCGCTGCTGTTCGGCATCAATCTCGCCCTGCCCTTCAGCCTCCAGTACCAGGACATCCAGGGGATCGAGCGCCTGCGTCTGCCCTGGGGCGAAGCGGTCAGCCTGCCGGTGGGCCGTCTCCACGCCTGGTTCGTGATCGGGCTGCTTATGGTCTACCTGGCCTACGGATTCGCGCTCTACGCCCTGGGCCGCCTGTATCGCCGCGGCCGCCGCCGCGCGGCGCTGATCATGATGTTCGCCATCGGACTCAGCCTGCTGGCGTCGGCCCAGGGCGTCCTGGTGCGGCTCGGGGTGTTCCAGTTCATCCATCTCGGACCGTTCGGCTATCTGGCCATGGTCATCGTCATGAGCATGGCGCTCAACCACGAGCTGCGGCAGGCCGTCCGGCGCATGCGGACCCTGCTCGATCACGTGCCGGCGGTGGTGTACATGAAGGATTCCGACGGCCGCTACCTGTTCGTCAACCGCCGCTACGAAGTGTTGTTTCGCGTCGACAGCAGGCGGATGCTCGGCAGGACCGACGAGGAAGTGTTCCCCGCGGAGCAGGCCCGGGTCTTCCGCACCAACGACGGGAAGGTCCGGGACTCGGGCCGGCCGCAGGAATTCGTGGAAGTGGCGAGCCAGGACGGCGTGACGCACACCTACAGTTCGCTCAAGTTTCCGGTCCTCAATGGCGGTTCGCTCTATGCCGTGGGCGGGGTCTCCCTCGACGTCACCGAGCAGAAGCAGGCGGAAGCCTCGCTGCGCCGGAGCGAAGCGCGCTACCACGCCCTGTTCGCGCAGGCCGACGACGCGATCTTTCTGATGGAGGACGACCGCCTCACCGACTGCAACGCAAGGGCGCTGGAGATGCTCGGTCGCCGCCGCGAGGAGATTTTCGGCAACACACTCCTGGCTTTCTCGCCGCCCCGCCAGGCCAACGGCCGCGACTCGGCGGAAAGCGCCGCGGAAAAAATCCAGGCCGCTTATGGCGGCGTGCCGCAGCGCTTCGAATGGCTGTACAGCCGGGCGGACGGCATGCCTTTCCAGGTGGAGGTCAGCCTGGCCGCCATGGACCTGGAGAGCAAGCGCAGCCTGCAGGCGATCGTGGCCTGCAGGCGATCGTGCGCGACATCACCTCGCTATGCAGGGTCTTGCCGCCCTCCGCCAGGTTCAGGCGAAAATCCGTGCCGCGCAAGCCCGCGACCGCCACCACCGTCTTCACCTTGAAGCCGCCGGCCGGGGCAAGCTGTTGGGTCGCGCTCGCCTCCAGACGGCCGCTGTCCAGGGACAGCTCGGTCGACACCATGCCGGTCTTGCCATAGGCGGCCAGCCGTCCGAAGGTCAGCTTGCTGAACGCTTGCTGGGTCAACACCGTGCCGTCGGCAAAGCGATAGCTCGCGCTGCTGCGCGGGCCGGTCAGCACGGTCTCGCCGCCGCGCAGTTGCGTGCCCGCCACCAGCGGCTGGAACCGCCCGTCGCCCGACTGGTAGCGCACATTGCCGGTGACCGCCGTGATCGTGACCGGCGCCGGTGTAACCTTGAGCAGTTCCACCGGAATCTTGATGCGGGTGTTGGCCGGCAGGCGCTCGGGGATAGGCACGCCATTGACGGCCTGCACCTTGGACCAGTCGCGCATGTGCTTCAGATAGGTCTGGCCAATCTCGCTCAGGGTATCGCCGGGATAGGTGAGGTAAAGCCAATTGGCCGCTTGCGTGGGGAACGCAATCAATGCGGCCAGCAGTAATCCGATGCGCATGGCAACTCCTGCGGTAAGCCTACGCTTCGACTATATGACTTGAAATCCGGAAGACAAAGCAAGTATGAAAACCGGTGGCGATTCAGCATGGTATCGGATGCGGTGGCCGAAACCAGGCGCATCGAGATGCGCGATCGCGACGAATAGGCGATGGGGCGGCGCGACCCCCTACCACGTCCATGTGATCGAGCTGTCGAAAGACGCGCTTCACGAGACACGGTTCAGGAAAGCCCATCCCGGTTACGTCGCGGGCAGGCCGTGCGTTTACGCTTTTCAGGGACGCCGGTCGGCCAGCCACTTCAGCAAATCCGCTTCGGGAAGCGGTTTCGCAAACAGATAGCCCTGGAAATTCTCGCAGCCCAGCTTGACCAGCGTGTCGTGCTGCACTGCGGTTTCCACGCCTTCCGCGATCACGCCCAGCCGCATGTGCCGGCCGATGGCGATCATCGTTTCGACCAGCGGGTGGTCGGTGCCGCGGTCCAGTTCGCGGACAAATGCCTGGTCGATCTTCAGCACGTCGAGGGGCAGGTCCTTGAGATAGGCGAGCGACGAATAGCCGGTGCCGAAGTCGTCCAGCGCCACGCCGAGACCGAGCGCGCGCAGCGCATGCAGTTTCTGCACGGTGCCTTCGAGGTCATACAGCAGCGCGGATTCGGTGAGCTCCAGCATCAGGCGCCCGGCAGGCAGCCCGCACCTGTCCAGCACGCGGGTGACCTGCTGCACGAAGTCTTCGCGCGCGAATTGCCACGGGCTGACGTTGATCGACAGGTGGCCGGTAAAGGGCACGCCCTCGCGCAGCCAGGCGGCGAGCCTGCCGCAGGCCTGCTCCAGCACCCAGGTGCCGAGGGGATGGATCAGGCCGCTTTCCTCGGCGACCGGCACGAATTCGACCGGCGATACCGCGCCGCGCTCGGGATGGTTCCAGCGCAGCAAGGCCTCGGCGCCGACCATCCGTCCCGCGGCGTCGATCTGCGGCTGGAAATGCAGAACCAGTTCCTGGTGGGCGATGGCGCGGCGCAAGCCTTCCTCCAGTTGCAGCCGGGTTTCCGCCATGGCCTGCAGGCCCGGCAGGAAGAACTGGACGTTGCCGCGCCCCATGCTCTTGGCGTGGTAGAGGGCGATTTCCGCGTGGCGCAGGATGTCCAGTTCCGATTCGCCGTCCTCCGGCAGCACGACGGCGCCGATGCTCGCGCCGACGTTGAGGACGCCCTCCCCCACGGCGAGCGGGCTCGACAACGCCTGCAACACCCGCTCAGCAACGGTCCTGGCCTTGCGCGCGGCATCCTCCCGGTTGTCGAAGTCGGTCGGGACGAGGGCGGCGAACTCGTCCCCGCCCAGGCGCGCGAGCAGGATGTCCGCGCCGGCCGCCTCGCCCAGCCGGCGCGCCACCCCCCGCAGCACCTCGTCCCCGACATCGTGGCTGAGGGCATCGTTGATGGTCTTGAAGTGATCCAGGTCGATCAGCAGCATCGCGCCGAAGCGTGACGACACCCGGCCCAGCGCCAACTGTTCCGCGAGGCGCTCGTGCAGCAGGGCCCGATTGGCCAGGCCGGTCAGGTAGTCCTGGTAGGCCATCTGGCGGATGTGCGCTTCGGCCCGGATGCGCTGCGCCTCGGCGCTGGCGCGGGCGGCGAAGATCTCCAGGATCGGCTCGACCTGGCGCGTGTCGGCCATGGGCCGGGTGTCGAGCACGACGATGAGGCCGATGGGCTTGCCGGCGGCGTCGAACAGCGGGGTGCCGATATAGCTTTCTCCCCCCATCTGCTGCAGCAGGACGTCCTTGGGAAAAAGTTGCCGGACGTGCTCGGGATAGGCACAGGGGCCTTGGCCGAGCACATTGGCGCAGGGCGTGTCGTCGAGGCGGTAGCTGATGTTGTCGGCGATGGCGCCGTCCTGGCTCACGGCGAGGGTGTTGATCTGGTTCCGGCCGGTCTCGTCGAGCAGGCCGATGAAGGCGTACTTGGCATCGAACAGCTTGCCCAGATGCAGCACCAGTTGCTGGAAGAAGGTTTCGCCGGTCGCGGCCGAGACGCCGGCGGCGATGTTGCGGAGGGCGTCCTCGAGGCGCTTGCGCTCGGTGATGTCGCGCACGATCGCCTGCAGGCTGCGCCTGTTCTCCAGGTCCATGGCGGCCAGGCTGACCTCCACCTGGAAAGGCGTGCCGTCCGCCCGGCTGTACAGCCATTCGAAGCGCTGCGGCACGTCGCCATAGGCGGCCTGGATTTTTTCCGCGGCGCTTTCCGCCGAGTCGCGGCCGTTGGCCTGGCGGGGCGGCGAGAAAGCCAGGAGTGTGTTGCCGAGGATCTCCTCGCGGCGGCGGCCGAGCATCTCCAGCGCCCTTGCGTTGCAGTCGGTGAGGCGGCCGTCCTCCATCAGAAAGATCGCGTCATCGGCCTGCGCGAACAGGGCGTGGTAGCGCGCTTCGCTCCGGCGCAGCGAGGCTTCCGCCTGCTTCTGCTCGGTTACGTCGAGGGAGACCCCGCCCACGGCATAGGGCGAACCGCCATTGAGGACCGGAAACTTGAGCGAACTGTAGGTGTGCGTCACGCCGTCCTGGCTCGCCATTTCCACGAATTCCTGCGGCCGGCCCGAGTCCCGGACCTTCACGTCGTTGGCGCGGAAGACCCGGGCCTGCTCCGCGGGGAACAC